>JAZRNP010000388.1:0-7408 GCA_045648225.1 Victivallaceae bacterium
GTGCCGGGATGGGGCAGATCCTGCGGGAAAGAAGATCCACCGTTCTCTTTGCCACTCCGAGTTTTCTGCAGTTGTATATGCGGCGTTGCGGGGCGGATGAATTTAAATCGCTCCGTCTGGTCATCGCCGGTGCGGAGAAACTCCGGGATGATATTGTGGATAAATTCCGGGAAATGACCGGTCTGGTCATCGCTGAGGCCTACGGATGTACCGAATTGTCTCCGGTGGTTTCCATAAATCTTGCCAACTCCATCACCGACCTCGGAGTAAAGGTCGCCCGTTACGGCAGTATCGGACCGTCGCTGCCGGGTATTTGTGCCAAGATCGTGGATCCTTCCACTTTTGAATTGCTCCCGGAAGAGACCGACGGTCTGCTGCTGGTCAAAGGTGCCGTGGTCATGCAGGGTTATCTCAACGAACCGGAAAAGACCAATGAGGTCATTCGCGATAACTGGTATGTTACCGGAGATATCGGAAAAATGGATCGCAATGGTTTTATCACCATCACCGGACGGCTTTCCCGTTTCAGCAAGATTGCCGGAGAAATGGTGCCACATGAACTGGTGGAGCGTGAAATCAACAACATCCTGACTCCGGAAAAACGGATTCTGGCGGTGACCGGTGCACCAGACGGCAGCAAAGGAGAACGCCTCGTGGTCTTTTATACAGATTCTGAATTGCTTGCTCCGGAACAGGTCATCCGGACCCTCCGGGAGCGCAAAGTTCCGAATCTCTGGATCCCCAAGGCGGAAAACTTTATCAAAATCAATGCTCTCCCCATGTTGGGCAGCGGAAAACTTGATCTGACGGCGTTGAATAAACTCGGCGCAGAACTCGGATAAATGAGATTGAAAAAGCAATTTGAGTAATTCTGAATCATGGACTTCAAAGTAATCAAATTTCTGCTGACGGCAGTTTTATTCTGGGGAACAGTATGGAATTTTTGTCTGTCCGGTGCCGTTGACAGCAACAGATACAGCGGTTCAGAATTTATTCACAGCAGATTCTCCGGAGAGGAAGAACCCGGTGACCGGAATATCGGTCAGGCTCTGCCGGGGACATTTGTTTTATTCAATTCATCCCGGCGCAACAACGATTTTTTACGCACTTTCCGGCCACGGCCAAACGATGTCTGGGTGTGGAACAACCGGCATTGCGTAGTCAGAATATTTCCGGCATACAGTGCGGAACTGCCGCATATAACTTTTGCTTTCCAAAATTTTCTGCAAAAATCCCTGCCATCCCGGGCGGGGCCGATCTCAATCTGAAAACCTTATTATTTGCGGTGTCCGGCAGAATCTTCTCTGTCCGGATGTGAAGTGCCCGGTTCCGATTTCAGATCCGGGTTGGATCTTCTGTCAAATGGATTTCAGATTTGTCTATGAAAAAATATATAAAAGCACACCGGGATAATCTGATTGTCGGGTTTATCAGTCTGGCATTTATTCTGATCGGTGAATTGTTGTATTATCTGTAAAAATGAGTATTTTATTGAATTTATTTTATGCTGCGGCCGGAGTTGCCGGACTCTATTTCGGAGCAGAATTCCTGATCAAAGGCGGAGTGGCGATCGCCCGCAAAGCGGGAGTATCTTCGCTGGTGATCGGGCTTACTCTGGTTGCCTGTGCCACCAGTGCCCCTGAACTGGTAGTCAGCGTTGGAGCTGCCTTGGATGGCAATCCTGCCATTTCTCTGGGCAATGTGGTCGGTTCCAATATCTGCAATATTGCGCTGATATTGGGATTGTCGGCGTGTATAACTCCGTTGGCGGTGCAAAAACAGCTGCTCAAGCTGGATGTGCCGGTGATGGTGGCAAGTGCGGTATTGCTGGCGGTATTTTACTTTGCCGGAGATGGTTTGAACCGGATTCAGGCTGCGGTCATGCTGGCCGGATTTATCGGTTATACATTGTGGAACATCCGCATTTCCCGCAAGGAGAAGGCTGCGGATAAGCAGAGTGTCGAAAATGAAGATGAAACTCCGGAACTGCCGCTTGGTAAGGCACTGCTGTTTCTGGGAATCGCCATGTTTGCTCTGATCATCGGAGCAAAAGTATTCCTGATGAGTGCCGTATTTTTTGCCCGTCTGATGCATATTTCCGATGCCGTGATCGGGCTGACCG
The DNA here is from genome assembly GCA_045648225.1 of Victivallaceae bacterium. GTDB lineage: Bacteria > Verrucomicrobiota > Lentisphaeria > Victivallales > Victivallaceae > UBA1784. The sequence goes on from JAZRNP010000388.1 coordinate 2,123, forward strand.
TCGTTGCCGTCGGAACCAGTCTGCCGGAATTGGCCACCAGCGTTGTTGCCGCTATAAAAAAGGACGCTGACATTGCCATCGGCAATGTGGTGGGTTCCAATATCTTCAACATTCTCGGCATACTCGGTGTTGTGCCGCTGATGAAACCGATGCATAATGCGGCATTGAGCCGGATCGATCTCGGTGTAATGATTCTTTGCAGTGTGATTCTGGTGCCGATGATGCGAACGAAATGGAGAATATCCCGTGGTGAAGGTGCAATTCTGCTTCTGAGCTATGCCGCATATATCGGTTATCTTATTTACGGACACAGCTGATAAAGAATTTCCGTATTATTCAGCGCAACTTGCCACTGGATATTTTACACGGAATGTGTTATATTAAGTTGTGAGGAATTTTTTATAATACAAGTCAGGGATATGCAGAATGAATTTGATTTTTCTCGGAGATGTGGTCGGTAAAGGCGGACGAAATGCAGTAAAGCAGCTGATTCCGGAACTGCGCCGGGAATTCAATGCCCAGTTTGTGGTTGTCAATGGAGAAAATTCTGCCGCCGGAAACGGTATGACCGGCAGTTGCGTCAAGGAATTGCTCACCGTTGCCGATGTGGTCACTTGCGGTGATCATGTCTGGGATCAGAAAGGATTTGAAAATGAGATCCAACTCTATCCGCAGGTGATCCGTCCGGCGAATCTTTCCGATCTGCAGCCGGGTAAGGGATATGGGATTTTCCGCAATCCCGCCGGTGGCGAAGTTGCAGTCATTGCTCTTATGGGCAAAGTTTTTATGCGGGAATCCGCCTACTGCCCCTTTGAAACCGCTGAAAAGATCCTGGCCGGACTGCCCTCAACCGTAAAAACCATCATCGTCGATTTTCATGCTGAGGCCAGCAGTGAAAAACTGGCGATGGGACGTTTTCTTGACGGCAAAGTGACTGCGGTTCTGGGTACTCACACCCATGTACAGACCGCCGATGCCAAAGTTCTGCCCGGCGGAACGGCTGTTATCAGCGATACCGGAATGTGCGGTGCCGAATACAGTATTCTCGGCCGGGAAGTCCCGGCGGTTCTGCGAAAATTCCGCAGCGGTATGGCGACCAGACTCCCGGTGGTGGAAAATGGCGAGATCCGGGTGGACGGAGTTTGTGTGACCTTTGATCAGAATTCCGGAAAGGCTTCAAATATCGTGCAGTTTTCCCGGATGGTCAATTTGTAAATCACGGCGATAATATGGACAGTTTTGAGGTATTGAATTTCGGTTCGCTCAATATCGATCATGTCTATTGTGTAGATCATTTTGTCCGCCCCGGAGAAACTCTGGAGAGCTTGAACTATTCAGTGTTCTGCGGCGGCAAAGGGTTGAACCAATCGGTCGCACTCGCCCGGGCCGGTGTGAAAACTGCTCACGCCGGCAAGATCGGCCGGGATGGTATTTTTCTCAAAGAGTTTCTTGAAGAATCCGGAGCGCAGACCTCCCATATTCTGATCGGAGATACTCCTACCGGTCACGCCTGTATCCAAATTGATGCCGGTGGACAGAATTCCATTATCCTCTACGGCGGAGCCAATGCTGAAATCAGCGACAACGAAATCATCAGCATCCTTGATACGGTTGCTCCGGGGACATGGCTGCTTTTGCAGAATGAGATAAACTCAATACCGTTTATTATTGATGAAGCCGGAAAAAGACAGCTTAAAATCGCATTCAATCCGGCGCCGTGTAATGACGCAGTCAGAAATTATCCGCTGGATAAAGTGGATCTGATCTTTGTCAATGAGATCGAAGCGGCACAGTTGAGTTCCTGCAGCGGATGTTTTGAAGAAATTGCCGATGCCATGCAGAAAATGCTGCCCGACACACAGATCGTGATGACGTTGGGTGAAAATGGCGCATATTATTTTTCCGGCAGCAAGCGGATATTCACTCCGGCAGTTCAGACCCGTGTCGTCGATACCACCGGAGCCGGAGACACCTTTTGCGGATATTTTCTCGCTTCACTGCTTCGGGGGTACACCCCGGAAAAAGCAATGGAGTATGCCGCCAGAGCCGCTGCAATTACGGTCAGCCGCCCGGGGGCCGGATCTTCCATCCCAAGTGCCGGGGAAATATTTTAACGCAGATTGTTATTTTTGAATTTTCAGCAGTACGAATGCTTCATCCCAGATGGATTGAGCAGTCGAATTGATAAGTTTGACTGCATCGCTGCGCCGGTTGGACTTCAGAAGTTTGCGCGCTTTTGCTTTGGCGTCGGCAATTCTGGCGGTGGCATCAACTTCAAATTTGCTCCATTCTTTGGCGATCGGTGCTTTGAAACTGTGCGTATCAAAGTGCTTCCACGCTTCCTGTGACCAGCGGTAATCGCTCATTGCCGGATGGAGTTTCTCCGCACAGACCGGGATGGGGATGTAAACGGTGTTGCGGGGAGGTCCGATGGTGACATAAAGAGTGGAAAGCACATCCGGATATTCCCGGTCGATCTCCGCAGTCGCACAGGCGTTGGTATCCAATCCGCAGAGAGAACGCTTCATCGGAGAAGTTTCCGGCATCTGGTAATGGCGGGAGATGGCAAAAGAGTCGGAAACTGTGATCTTTTTATTGGTATCAAGAGCCTGATTCAGCAGATTCATGGCCATATAAGCACGGGCAGTACTGTGGAGATGAGCCCCGAGAGTATTCCGGGAAAGCTCATACATATTGGGATTCTGCCAGATGTTGGCCCGGAGGGTGTAGCCGCGGTCGATTCGCTGGGCCGAACAATATTTGGCAGTCATTTCGCAAACATAACCCTCGTTGACATCGCAGAAAAAGAATATCGAACCTTTATCGCCATGGTTGTAGTTTTTCTCCTTTACGAGCTCCTGCAGTTTGGCAACCGCCTGCCGGGCGGTATCGCATGATTCGAGAATTATCCGCATCATAACCGTGGTGTCAAATCCTTTATTGCCTTTAGGCGGATCGATACAGCGTTCGCCGCTGTTCATCACTCCGGCAAGTCCGGAAGCGTTGATCCCAGCATTGACACCGGCATTGGTATTGCCCAGAGCGACCCACTTGCGTTTTGCGTCGGGCGAACTTAAATAGGCGATAATATTTTTGGATTTGGAATCCCGGTTTTTATGAAGAATATTGGTGTTGTTTTTGGTCAGATCGGAGAAAATCATCCAACTGGTACAGCATTTTGCTTCAAAGGGGGCGATTGCGGCGAAAAGAGCCGCACCAATTGCGATATAATTCAACAAATTTTTCATAAATTTCCTCTTGGGTTGAAACAGAATTTAATATATCACCGGTTGTCAAATTTTCACTGAACACATTAAATTTGAATCTGCGGAATACATTTTTTTGTTTGTGGTCCAGGTTGCGGCACACTTCAAGATAAAAGATCAGTGGCGGGATCTTCGATCATAAGTTTGCGGACAAGTTCTGCCCGGGTTGTCAGAAAACGCTTCCATTCGGACGGATCGACGAAGGGATTGGGACCGTCAGGGAATTCTTCGCGGCGGCGCACCTTGTTCAACGCATCGTAGTTGCCGAGGTGGTTGCCCACCAAAATTTCCACCGGTTCGTCCATCAGTTTGTCCACCGCATCGAGGAACTGTTGACGGCACTCTGTGGACAGACCGAACCTGCTCAGAAACGCTGTCCGCATCGAATTTACGCCAACTCCACCGTGCATTCCGGCACGTCGGACGACACCGTTTTCTTCGAGATCAAAGAAAAACGCCATTGTGCCGGGGGTATGTCCCGGAGCTGATTCGCACCGGATCTCAAGCGAGCCGAAAGTCAGCACATCGCCGCCATTTATCAGTACGTCCGGTTCAAAAGGTTCGTCGAAGCTGTAGTCGATAAACTTCGCTCTGGGGAGTTCACGTGTTCCATTCACGAAATCACGATCCGGAGTACCGAGATAGGTCTTTGCGCCTGTCATCTCAACGAGTGCACGGGTCATACCGATGTGATCATAGTGCCCGTGGGAGTGAAGTATCCAGCGGATGTCGCGCGGTTTGAATCCGAGATCGTAGATGTTGCGGAAAATAATGTAGCCGCTTTTGGGCAGTCCGGTATCCAGTAAAAGCAAGCCATCTCCGGTGTCAAACAGATACGATGGCGAACTTTTACCGCCGACGTGCCAGAGTTTGCCGTAGATTTGAAATGGCGGCAGATCTTCCTGCCACATTTGATGAACTTTCATATTTATATCTTTCTGGTCTGCTGTCCATTAAAAATTATTGTTAAACCGGATTTCGCACGATGTTGAGACTATCTGAATCCTTTGATTTGAACACAGAAAATCCAACGGTGTATTACAATAGCATTCTTCAATTACTTTTCAAGTTCATTCCCCGGTCAGTTTTGAAAAAATGGTGAAAAGTTGCTGTTTCATATTTGGTGCGCAAGCGGAAAATGCTTCATGGTGGAGGACAAGGAGAATTTGAACACGCTGCCAGACTGAGCAACTCGCAAACGAAGTGCAGCGAGCCGGAGCTGCGGCAAAACATTTTCACCGCTTTTTCAAAACATTGCTGATTTGTCAACCGCAGAAAGGAAAAAGGCACAAAAAAGCACCGGGAAACCGGTGCTGGGGATAACGGGCAAACGATCAATAATCTATGTCAATATCTCCGCCTGTTGTAAGCGGCAAGAAATCCGGCGAGTTGAGAAAAAAGCCATGCGAACCCTTGAATGTGTCCGGGCGAATCACCGCATTTAACGGGGGCATACAAGAGGGCATCTTTCACAGAACAAAAAAATACCCTGAAACTTTGACATTTCAGGGTAAAAAGGCAAAAAAATGGTCGGGATGAGGGGAGAACCGATTTCCTATTCACAACGCCTTAATTTCAATGACTTTACAAGCCGTTATGCGTTTCTTTGTGTGGTCCACTCTGTGGTCCAGTTATTATTCATGTAACTTGCAAAATATAGCGCACATTCAGCAAAAGTCAAATGGCAATTGGTCACTCACTGCGTGACCAATTGAAAAAGCTTAATTTGTGACGCAGTGAGTCACAAATTGGGCGAGTCAGATATGGGACGCACTGCGTCCCGAAACAAAAATCTTATGCCGCTTCTGCAAAATTTTTGAAAAAAACAGCAGATACAGTAGATACAGCAGAAAAACAGGGATTTTTTCTGGAAAAGTTGAAATAAACCATTTGCATATTTTACGATATTGGATTATCTTAAAATAAAGTGCTGTGCTATTTTATTTTCAGGAGTATGTGATGAAACGAGGTTTGCAAGGGCGTTATGAAACTGTCAGTACAGTTGGGGAGACTGTAAAAG
>JAZRNP010000389.1:0-4523 GCA_045648225.1 Victivallaceae bacterium
CCCCTCGGCGATAAACGGACCGCCGAATTCAATCAGGAAGTCGCTGAGTTGACCAAAAAACTCAAGTAATTTCCACCACAAAAAAACCAACGGCACATTTCCATTTTAAGGAGATGTGCCGTTTTTTTATCGCTTTTTATCATTTCTCACTTGAAAAACTTTTTTCCGGTGATATATTAGATAAATATCAACGCTTGTTGTTGCGTGCGTCTCCATCGTCTAGAGGCCTAGGACACCGGGTTTTCATCCCGGCAACACGGGTTCGAATCCCGTTGGAGATGCCATTTTTTTTGCCTTTTTTTTCCAAATGGAAGTAAGTAATCCCTGCAAAAAGCAATCCTCTGCCGGAAAATAAATTTTCCCGCAGAGGATTTTTCTTTTTGCTGATATTTTTTGCAATCGCAAAAAATGGGATTACTCACTTTTACGCGGGTTGCCGTCGCAAAGCTCCGGCTCGTCGGGCAAGCCCGACGTCGAATCCCGCATGGAGGAGCAACCGGATTTGAACGTTTACACATTTTTCTTTTTGCGGATATTTTTGCAATCGCAAAAAATGGGATTACTCACTTTTATGCGGCTTGCCGTCGCAAAGCTCCGGCTCGTCGGGTAAGCCCGACGTCGAATCCCGCATGGAGGAGCAACCGGATTTGTACGTTTACACATTTTTCTTTTTGCTGATATTTTTTGCACAGGTTATTACAAAAAAACTCACTGATTGCAATTGACAATTTTATAATCAGAAGTATATTATTTTTAATTCACTACACAGAAAGTTATGTCGACGCAAAATTTTCTGCAGAAAAATGTTTCTTAAAGAAAGGAATGCAAATGAAAACATCAAATCTTTCCACCATGCTGCTTGCTGCTATGCTCGGAATTTCTTCCGGATGTGCAGGAATCTGCGAAGCCAAACCGGAGTCCGTCGCCCCCGCCAAACAAACTGAAAAATCTCCCCAAACAGCTCCCAAAAAGGCTGCTGTAAAAAAAGCTGCCCCTAAAAAGGCCGCTGTAAAAAAAGCTGCTCCCAAAACTGCAAAAAAGAAAACTGCGGTCCTGCCCAAAAAACACAATATTGCTGCCGAAACCAGACTCGCAACCAAGCCGGTTTTGTACAAACGCCACATCAAGCGCCATGCCGAAAAGAAAGCATACGCCGCCGCCAATAAAGATAAAATCAAAATCCTGATGCTCGGCGATTCTATCACCCACCAGTGGGAATATCCCGTCTGTGCCGCTTTCCACAAAAAATATATCGCTCCTTACGATGTCCTCAATGTCGGCTGCGGCGGTGACAAAACCTACAACACTCTCTGGATCATCGAAAAGAGCGGTATCCTCGAACTGATCAAACCCAAACTGGTCACCATCATGATCGGTACCAACAACCGTTACCATCCTCAGGCTACCGCCGCCGGTATCAAAAAGATCATCGACGATGTCCGCAAACTCTATCCGGAAGCAAAAATCCTGCTCTATGCCATCTTCCCCCGCGGCAAGGATAACAATGATGTCCTCCGCATCAACAATGAAAAGGTCAATGCCGAAATCGTCAAATTCTGCGACGGCAAAAATGTCATCTGGGTCGATATCCGCAAAGAATTCCTGACTCCCGAAGGCGTCCTCGAACGTTCCATGATGCCTGACCTGCTCCATCCCCGCAACGGCAAAGGTTACGACATCTGGGGTAAATCTCTCAATCACTACTTTGAAAAATACGGAAAATAATACGTGTTTTCATCTGATGCCGCCAGTGTCATACCGGCGGCATCATTTTTATAAAAAAAATATTTCACGCCATGGAAAAAGATTTTTCAACAACACTGAAACAGACTGTTCAAAAAATTTCTGATTTTTTGAAAAAGTATGATTTTTGTTTTGTATTCCAATTTGCCGCATTGAATGGCTTCATCTGGATGCTGATGTCGGTGACATATTTATTTTACATTGATCTCCGGCAGCATTCGCCATACGGAATTTTTTATTCAGTATTATTCGCAATCGGCCATTTCGGGGTGTTTTCCTGCGGTTTATGGATAGTTGTGCAGTTGTGTAAATTCTGCGGGAAACGTTTTGCCCAGATAATGGCCGTATTTCTCGGTGGATTGCTGGTGTTCCTGCTGTTTGCCGACATCACAGTTTTTATTCTCTACCGGTTTCACATCAATATTCCGATGCTGGCCCTGTTCTGTTCCCCGGCGGCATTTGAACTGGTTGAGCTGCCGTGGACGATGATCGCAATGATCGTGGTCATTGCCGCAGCGATATTCACCGGAGAATTTTTCCTGTATAAAGCAGTTCATAAATTCAGTTTTCCGAAGAGCTCGGCAGTGGTATTTCTGCTTATCATCCTCTGCTTTCTCTCTTTCAACGCAATTCACGCCTGGGGCTCTTACAACGCTGATCAGGAAATCATGCTCCGTACAGAAGCTCTGCCGCTCAAATATGCCATGACGGCGACCCGCTTTTTCAGCAAAAGAGGATATAAACCGGCGACAAAGATAAAAATATATGCCGGATCAACCATAAATTATCCGCTCAAAAAGTTGGAATTCAAGCCGATGGACAAGCGGAAAAATGTCATATTCATTCTGGTGGACAGCCTGCGTGCCGATATGCTCACTCCGGAGGTCATGCCCAATATGCACGCACTTGCTCAAAAGGTCCCGGGCGTGCGTTTCAATAATAATTTCTCCGGCGGAAACTGTACCAAGACCGGTGTTTTCAGTCTGTTTTACGGAATTCCCGGAAATTATTTCGATCAGGCATTGCGTTCCGGAGTTGGAGCGGCGATGATCGATTCCATGAAAGAACTGGGATATGATATCAAAGTCTTTGCCGGCGGCACACTGCTGGCCCCGCCGTTCAACCGGACGATTTTCGCCAATGTGCCGGACATTGAATTGAGTCAACCCGGAAAAACCAAGGTAGACCGGGATATCGCAGCGATCAACAAATGTGCTGAATATCTGCAGAAACGGGATTCCTCAAAACCCTGTTTCATCTTTCTGTTCATGGATTCCGTCCATGGCAGTGCCGTTGCCCCGGGATTCCCGCAAAAATTCACCACCGGAATGAAGCAGGTCAACTTCCTCAGTCTGCGGAACAACAGCGAAAGCCGCCGGGATGTGCTGAATCTGATCAAAAATTCCTGCTATTATATGGATGATCTGCTGCACCGATTCTTTCAACAGGTCGATATGCAAAAGCGGATTCAGGAAGATACGGTCGTGGTATTCACCTCGGATCACGGCAACGAAGCCGGAGAAACCGATATGAAGAATTGGGGCCACAACAGCAATTTTGCCCGGTATCAGACTCAGACACCGTTGTTGATATTCGGTTTGGATCGTCCGTCTCAAACGGTGAATTATCAAACCAGTTCGATGGATATTTCCGCAACGATAATGCAAGATGTGCTCGGATGCAAAAATGATGTCAGCGATTATTCGATCGGCCATAATCTGTTTGAACCGACCGAACGGCTGCTTTTTTCATCGAGCTATCTGGAAACTGCGATCATCGACCGGGACAAAGTTTTTGTTCAGACGGTCTACGGAATCATCCGGAAATATAATCTTGACGGAAGATTCATTGATGACCCGCTGCCTCCGGATGTGATCCGGAAGTTTTTTGAGATGTCATCAAAATATGCCAAATAATCAAGGCAGTAAAAAAGGAGTATTTCGATTGAAATACTCCTTTTATTTTATTTGGAAAAGATCACCTGGATCGCTTTATCGTCCGGGAACAGAACTTTTTCCACGGTAAGCAAACCGTTTTTATCGATCACCACGGTTGATTCCCGTCCATTAACTGAAACTTTCAACCGGGTACCGGGAGCAAATTTAAAATTCTGCCGACGCCGGATCGTCACATCAGCGGTGACCGGATATTTGATTCCGGGATAGTTCACCGAAAGGGTGATGCTGTAACGTTCCGGGGTATCGACAATATCTTTCCAGTTGAATCCACGGTTGATCCAACCTTCGAGATCGCCGTCTTTGTGATTTCCGTTGCCGTAGTTGCGATTGTCGCTGGAATTGCTGAAAGCGGGGAAGCTTTCATTGAGCTTGAAACGGAACATATCGGAATTGTCGATGAAATCTTTCGGTGCCATCCGGGACATATTGTGCGGTCCGTTGTTCCAGTAAACGCTGAACATCTGACGGGCATCGTTGGCGGCCTTGTAAAAAGGCGGATTATTGATCCACGGAATGGAAGCATCCTGACGGCCGTTGGTGGCAAACAATGGCGGCATATCGATTTCCGGGCGGCCGACATTACGGGCACCGTCGGCGTAGACTTCCAGCAAAGTACCATCTTTGAAGCGGGCGGGATTCTTTTTGGTGAACGGTCCGATACTGCAGGTCATCCGCCATATCGAGTTGGGACTGGACTTCTCATGTTTCCATGAAAAAGAATAGACCGGGACATTGGCAACCCCGGCAGCGAAAAATTCAGGGAAATGAGTCACCAGTTGGACCGTTCCGGTGCCGCCCATACTAAGTCGGATCGTAGCCATG
>JAZRNP010000390.1:0-5968 GCA_045648225.1 Victivallaceae bacterium
CCTCCGACTTCTGCCCTGTCAGCCGCACGGGAACGGGCAAGATCGGTGCATTGCACCAGCAATTTAAAACAGATCGGCTTAGCTCTTCATATGTATGCTGATGACAATAAAGAGAAATTCCCCGCCGCCAACGGCATCAAAGGTTTGCAGGAACTTATCGACAAAGAGTACATTGATACCAATGTCTTTTCCTGCAGCTCTCAACCGGCAAAATATCCTGACGGCAAACTCACTTCCGCTTGTCCCTACATTTACATTGGCGGTATTTATGGAAAAATCCCGGTCAATGCGGGCAAATGTCCGCTGGCATTTGAAAAACCCGGATTCCACCGGAACAGCAAAAGTGTCAACATCCTTTTTGCCGACGGTCATGTGATGGCACTTCCGCTTGCCTACTACGACAATCCGACGCAAGTTATCGGAATTCTCCACAACAAGAACAAATATTCCGCCGAATTGCTGGATAAAATGGTTCGGGCGGTTGCAGAAAATTAATATTCACCAATCAAGGGGGAAATAATATATGCGTTTTACCGGAATAGCCTTATTGATGACGGCACTTGCCTTTACCGCTTTTGCCGCCCCGGAAAAAAGTACAGAAAAGAAGCCCGCAAAAACTCAAAAGAGTGTTCCGGCAAAGAAAAATATTTCCAAAAACAAAAAACGCATTCCGCCTCCGGCAAACGTAAATATTTCCCAATACGCCCCCAATGGCGGCAATATAACCGAAGCAATGCGCAAGGCGATCAAATCCCGCACTCCAATCATCATTTTCGATAAACCAGGTGTATACCAAATGGAACCTGTCGCCTTGTTCCGTCCGGTGCAGATCATTCTCAACGACGGAGTCACGATCAAAGCTCAGCAGCCGGCACCTGCTCCCAAAGGGAAAAAAGCGGCAGCACTTCCGGGACTTTTTACCGGCAGACAGGTCAAACAAGTCATATTTAAAGGCAAAGGCAATGCGGTAATTGTCGGAAACGGACTGCCGGTATTTGCTTTTACCAGTTCCAACAATATCGCCATATCAAACCTGACTGTTACCGACGGAAAAACTGCGGTTGAAGCCATAAATTGCTGGAATTTCCGGATGACCGATGTCGTTTTTGACAACAATACAGAAACGGCAGTAAGCATTTACGGCGGCGGCTGGAACAATCTGATCAATGTTCAATTCCGCAATGGAAAATCGTTGGCATTGAATATCGTTGCCGACAGTAACGGCAGGATCCCGAATTTGACCTTTGACAACTGCGAATTTTTCAACAACAGCAAATCGGCCAGAGTAGCGGCGCCGGAAAAATTTACCATTAAGCCGGTCGATCTCAAGAAAAATCCCAAGTACCGCCCTCCCCGCCTGACTTTCCGCAACTGCCGTTTTTTCAACAACAGCGATCTTGATCTTGAACTTTATGGTGCGCTCGCCGAAGGTTTGGTGCGGATCGAAAACAATGTCTTTACCAATCCGGCCAACAGTGCGCTCAAATTCACCGAATTCACCGCCGGTGACGGACTTAAAGCGGAAGTTATCAACACCATATTCCGTCCGGCGCAAACCAACACCAACACTCCGGTCACGGTTGCTTCAGCTCAAGACAAGCCGTTCGGTAATATCAAATTCACCAAAACCACCGTCGCTCAGCCGGTGAATAAAAAAGCGATCACCTACAACCTGAAAAAATCCAGCGGCAGTATTGCCGGCATTTTAAAGGTGGTTGCAGCTGACGGCAGTGTAAAAAATGCAAACCTTGTAATGGAGGATAAATAATGTCTGATAAAGTCATCTGGCCGGGAAGCACACAGTTAGCCCCGGTTCCGGCGGTTCTTGTCGGTTGCGGCAATGGGACTGATTTCAAAAACAATCTCATCACGGTCGCCTGGGCTGGCATCGTCTGTTCCACACCGCCGATGGTCAGCGTCAGCATCCGCCCGGAACGTTATTCCCGGGGATTGATCGAAAGCACCGGAGAATTCACTATCAACGTCCCCACCGTCGCCATGGCAGAAGCCGTTGACTACTGCGGCATGGTTTCCGGCAGAGACACTGACAAATTTGCCGCCGTCAAATTCACCGCCAAAAAGGGCAGCAAAGTTGCCGCTCCCATTGTTGATGAGTGTCCGCTGGCATTGGAATGCAAAGTCGTCCATTCGCTGAAACTCGGCTCCCACATCATGTATGTCGGTGAAGTAGTTGCAGTTCAGGCAGAAAAAGCTCTGATCGATGCCAAAGGCAAATTCGACCTTGCCAAAGCCGATATTTTAGGTTACGCTCACGGCAGTTATTACGGTCTGGGCGAAGCAGTCGGAACCTTTGGATTCTCCATCAAAAAGAAGTAAAACTTTTCACTTCATGCACTGAACAGCAAAAAACTCCGGAAACTTTTCCGGAGTTTTTTTGTATCAACTGTTCAAAAACATGATGTCACTTCACCATTTTACCGCCTTTGTATACCCGATCCACACTGGCCAGCAGTTTTGCCCAGCAGAATGGACGCTTCTTGGGATCACTGTTCAAGGTTGCCATGATCAATTCCTCAAAATTGGGCGGAACATCGGGGTTGTATTCCCGGAGCGGTTTGACATAACCTTTGCGCATGGCGATGATGATTTCAGCAAGATTGCGGCCTTCGAAGGGCAGATGTCCTCCGGAAAGGCAATAGTAGACCGTGGCTCCCAGTGAAAAAATATCACTGGTACAATCGACATTGCGCGGATCCATGTACTGTTCAGGAGACATAAATCCCGGCGACCCCAGCGAAGTGCCATCCATCGTCAGCACCGTATCTTCATTGAGCAGAGATTTGGCGATTCCGAAATCCAGCACCTTGATAACGCTGTTATCGTCAATCATGATATTGGAGGGCTTGATATCCCGGTGAAGCAGTTTCATGGAATCCCAGGCATAACGGAAGGCATTGGCGAGCACCCCCATCATATAGATACAGTATTCACTGGTAAAGACATATTTCAACTGCACCATCTGGGAAAGATTCATACCGGAAACATACTCCATGACGATGTATTCAGAACCGTCATCGAACCATGAATCGTAGGTCTGCACAATATTTTCATGGGACAATTCATGCAGCAGCTTGTATTCCCGGCGGAAACGCTCTTTACCGGCACCCTTGCCTCTCAATTCGCTTTTGAGTACTTTGAGCACATAACGGGCATTGAAATCATCCAGCGGGTGGCAGAGAAAAATTTTGCCCATTCCACCCTCGGAAAGCGGTTTTAAAATACGGAAATTTCCGACCACGCATCCGGCACAAACCGTTGCAAAAGAATCCGGACCGCTGATCACCGGGGAGGAACTTCCCGGCTCACAAACCAGTGTCTTCTCAAAATCTTCGTCAGCCATACTTTACCAAACACCAAAAGTTTTATTGTTCAGGTATAAGATAGCACATCAAGAATTTATTGTCAAATGGTTATGCGAAAAGATTTTTTATTTTTTCAATACAAAATCGCTCAGCTCACGCATCTTACCGAGCTCGCGCTTTTCTGCAAGATTGAGACTTTCTTTATCGCTTATGGCAACGATGCAACTGAGCAGAGCAAAACGCTGACTGCTGCCCGTGCTGCTTGAATTCAAATTGCTTATCAAGCGTTCCCATGCCGTCTCTTTAGAATTGGTTGCCAACTTATCACGATGATGAGTCCCGGAACCCAAACAATGGCGCAGCAGCTCCGTTTCAGCAGAAAATACTGCCGCTGAGAGATACGATTTCACCATACGATTGTTGCTCTTACGCAAACTCGGAGGGATTCGGCGCAAACGCTTTTTGGACAACGAGATCATCGCCTCCGGGCAATCAGCCTCTTTCATGGCATCAACAACCTCTTTGCCGGCCCAGTAATAATTGTTTGCTACAACATTACCGAAAGTCCGGTTCAACCGGTCATGCAGATGTTCTTTGTACATATTCAGTTTTTCCTGCAGGATCTGAATATACTTACTATTCATGCGGCGGTTTTTCGCCAGCAGCATTTTCGCTTCGGCCATATTATTCCGGAAAAAGAAATACTCAAATTTGCAATAAAGCTCATGAAGTTCTATGGCACGCCCCGGGGAAATGCTTCTCCACGAATTATAAATTTTTCCGATATTGCGGTTATCGGAAATTTTCATCGCTTCAAAATATTCATTCTGCAAAATATTGGCAATAGCATTCCACTCATCGACCGTTTCGCTGCGTTTGGCAACCATGGCAGATTTCAAAACTTTGGTACATTCATCATAACGCTTTTCGCTGACCAGCTCTTTGCATTTTGTCAGAACAGCTTTGGAAATTTTACGGGCGGAATCATTGATTACAGCAGAATCCTGACTCGACTGCAAAAGCTGCTTGAATTTTTCCACATCGGACTCAAATGCACCGATTTCGGCTTGGGCAGCTCCGCGAATATTGAGATTGATCGATTCTATCCGGCGTTTAAAATTCTGATTCAGACGCTGTAATTCAGCTCCATCCAACACCTTGTTGCAAATGCGCAGTGCTCCGACATAGCCTTTGAAAGCACTGCCTCCACCGAAATTGTAAAAATAAAAATCATTGCGCAGCAGAGTCGGCTTCAATGCGAAAGTGTCCGGCAATTTAAAACGCTGGATCGAATTGTCTGCCATCAGAGTAATGGTTTTGTCTTTCAATGAGAATGCCACATGGAACTGATGCCATGCATTATTCAAAACCGTTGCGGCTGATGTAAAAGTTGAATACGAACTGCCGCTGACACTGATGCGAATGTGATTGTTGCTCAATGTTATCGTAAACCAGCGGCCGGTTCGTCCGGCGACAAGCAGCGGCATATAGCTCCGGTTGGTATCAACCGGGTAATAGATCATGGAAATGGTAAATTTCTCATAATCCAGCTGATCAAATTTGATAAAATTAAACGGCGCATTGGCACCATGTTTCTCCCGGAATCCGGCCGAGTACGGGTACAGACCATCCATTTTCAAAACGCCGCCATCAAGAAATGAGGGAATAAAATTACGTTTCAATGCAGCGGGCAGTTTGCCGAAATCGACCTCAAGCAAAGATGAGTCCGCAGCCGCAGCGGCGACCGGTTCGGGAGCATCCGTTTTTTCTTCGGCAGAATCTCGTACTTGTTCATCGGGGGCAGACTCAGCTGCAGTTGAAATACAACGATCAAACTCCGTATAATCGTAAGGTGCAAATTTTTCTCCCGACCAGAATTCAGCAAGTTGAGGATACTTGCGGATCATGTCCTCATATATTGCTGAACGGGGACCGAATCCGGCATCCAACAGGATACTCGCGGTAGCGAACATAACAGTTTTATGATTGCTGTGCCCCCGGCTGTTTGCGCTGCTCTCAGCAGCTTTACGGGAATAATAATCGCTCGTTGCAATCCTCCGCAACGCATGCCCGAGAGGATCACTCACCTTTAAATCACCTTTTTTGACCAAAGCTCTTACCGTTGCCGGCATAGACAACACCCCCAGCCCCTGGGATAAGAATCGCGTACTGTCAGTGTCCTGCTTAACCTGGTGCAGCCGATAGGTCAAGACCAGATTGGCCTGATGAATTTTGGTATTTTCGATGTAATTTATGGTCGGCTGAAGCAGCTGTTTGTTTTTTACATAGGTCGCCAGACCCCAACTTGATCTGACCTGGGAGCAGACTTTATTGCAGGCAGCTTTAATAACTTCATCGCCGACGAATTCATCCGCCAATCTCCGGCAGCGGGCATAATCAAGCCGAATTGCTGACCGGACAACATTTTCAAGCTTTTCCCTGTTTGCTGCAGAAAAATTCAGTTCAGAAGCAAGACTCCTCACTTTGAGCACATCAAGATTTTGCAATGCTTCGCTTAATTGCGCAGTCTTATTGTTTGTATTCTCAGATATCTGCTGCGCTGCGGCCTCCGGAGCAGAACCGCCGACAGATTCTGCGGCAGTTTTTTTGGCAGATTCTGCGGAGTTATTATCTTTTAAAAGGGT
>JAZRNP010000391.1:0-5543 GCA_045648225.1 Victivallaceae bacterium
TTTTCTTCATCAAATCTGGCCTTTAATTCTACCAGAACCGTTACCTGCTTGCCATTTTCGGCAGCACGCTGAAGAGCCCGGACGATCGGACTGTTGCCGCTAACCCGGTACAAGGTCTGCTTGATCGCCAGCACATCAGGATCATCGGCGGCCTGTTCAAGCATCTCAACGACCGGAGAAAAGCTGCAAAACGGCAGCGACAGCAGAATATTGCTGCGGGAACGGATGGCATCAAATGCGGTCGGATATTGGCGAAAAACGGCGGGGGTGACGGCCGGCCATTTTTCTTCAAGCAGCTCCGGACGACCGACGTGACTGAGCAGTTCCATAAACTGTTTCAAATGCAGCGGTCCCGGAACCAGATAGCACAATTCAGGAGAAAGCTTCAACTCTTTCATCAGATAACGGGCGAGTTTTCCCCGGCTGGATTCGCCGGAGATCTCCAGCCGGATGGCTTCCCGCTGCCGCCGCTGAAGCAGTTTGCCCCGGATGGTGGTCAGAAGATCGTCCATCACATCGTCTTCCACTGAAAAATCCATATCACGGGTGATCCGGAAGATCAATTTATCCATGACCTCGCAACCGGGAAAGAGTTCCGTAATAAAAAACGAGATAAGATCTTCAAGCAGGATCAATTCAACTTTACCGGCAGCCGGGTTGCCGGAATCCTCAAAATCATCATAATCCGGATCGATTATCCGGGAAAGTGGGATGAATCGGGGTAAAACTTCCGGCACTTCAACAAAGGCCCGGGTATTATTTTTGCGCTTTTTGCGCTTCAGATCCAAGGCGATTTCAATAGCTCCGGAATTCAGCTGCGGAAAGGGATGAGCCGGATCGACGGCCAGCGGAGTGAGCACCGGAAGGATTTCGCTGCGAAAATAGTTGCCCAACTTGGCCAGCTGTTCAGCCGGAAGTTTCTCCGGGCGGCGCAAAAACACACCATGCTGTTCAAGTTCCGGCAGAATGTCATCCATCAGCAGATGATACTGCCGCCGCACCTGCCGGGTGATTTTGATCTTGGCGAGAGCCAACTGGCGGTCGGGACGGTTTCCGGCGGGATCCGGAAGATTTTCACCGGCATCGATCAGCTGGCGCAATCCGGCGATACGCACCATAAAGAATTCATCGAGATTACTGCTGACAATGGAGATGAATTTCAACCGCTCCAGCAGTTTGTTGGCGGAAAATGCCGCTTCATCCAGCACCCGGGAATTGAAGTCGATCCAAGACAATTCCCGGCTGATGAAATCTTTCGGTTCAGCGAGATTTTTTTTCTTCATAAATCACCGTCCTGGATTTTTATTTCCAAGCCGAAAACGTGCTGAAACAGTTCGCTTTTGGCTTTCACGGTAAACCGGCGGCGGTTCAATTCCGGGATATCGCTGCAAAAATTCAGCACCCGTCCCCGCAAAACCAGCTTTTTGGAAACAAAATCTTTGCCGCATTTCAAATCAAGAGCATCTGCCACCCGTAAAATAGCGGCGAGTTTCAACACAGCGACCTTTTCATCGGCAGAAAGTGCCGCATATTCCGGATGGCTCTCCCGGGGCATGGTCCGGCCGTGATAACGCACTACGGCGGCAACGATCCGCTGTTCTGAAGCAGTCAGACCGGGCAGTTTGGTATGAGTTATCAGATACCAGGAGTGGCGTTGATGATTTCGCGGCCCGATGAATCGGCCGATATCGTGCAGATAAGATGCCGCCTCCAAAAGCAAACCGGAGTGTTCCGGAAAACTGAAGTACGGACGGAGTTTGGCAAAAAAGAGTGCACTTGCCGACGCAACATTGGCGGCGTGCTGTTCGTCGAAATCGTATTTCCGGCCGATCGCTCCGCAAACGGCCGCCAGATCAGCCCGGAAGGGTTCCTCTCCGGGATTCCGGCAGCAGCGCACCCAATCCCGCAGCACGGCCCCCCGGGTGGTCATACCGGAACAGAAAATCTTTTCACAATTGAGATTGCTGTAAAAGTGGCGGATTATCACTGCTGCGGCACTCAATTCGGCGATCTCATCCGGATTGAGTTTTTTGAGAGATTTCCGGGAACTGTTTTCGCCGTCTTCGAGCAGTTTTGCAAATTTTTTCACATCGGTGAGCACCCACTCTTTTTCCGATTTTGGTGCATCGCCGGACAAAGCGGCAAGTTTTCGGGCTGAATTTCCGACGATGACCAGCGAAAGTTTCCGGTCGGGATTCAAATCCATTCCCTCGGACAAACGGCGCAATATCCGCTGGGACTTGAGCAGGTCACGCAGTTCATCCAACGGCTGACCATCACCGGAGGAATCGCTGATACGCATGGTTCCGGTGGGTAATTCTTCGCAGAACCGCATCAATCCGTCGAAAATACCGATGACAAACAATGAACCGGACCCCATGATCAGCATCACGGCATTATCCAGAGCCGATTCAAATTTTTCCGGGATAGTGTCTCTTACCGCCAGATATGAGAGGGTTGCTTCGGTTGCACCCTCCAGAATTTCCAGATGCATACCGGCTTCACGAAAACGGTCGGCTATCAACTCTTTATTGAATGCCTCCCGCACCGCACTGGTGGCAATGATCCGGTAATTTCCGCTGCCGTACTCCATGATTTTCCGGCGATATTCCTCTACGACCTCCACCAGTTTGGAAATATTCTCCACCGCAACGAAACCATTGCGGAAAACATCCACGCCCAGATTAAACGGACGGGATAAACTTTCCAGTTTTTCCAGCTGCCACTGGCGGTTTATTTCGTAAATGTCCAGACGGACAGTGTGGGCACCGATATCGATAACACCGGTCTGCAGCGGCGGATGCAGCTGTTTTTCAGGACTGCCGGAAACTGCAGCGATTCGGCTTATATGCGTATTCATTACCGGACATCCGAATTTCAGAATTTGAACCAGTTGCTGGCATCCGGATTGAAGTGATCGTGATTTTTGGGAGCATAGCGCACCACTCCGCGGGCGGTGTAGGAATCGATCCCGCTCCGGATCCGGACCCAATCGATACGGTCACTTTCCGAATCCGGCATTTCCGGGATAAAGGTTCCGACACAGCGGTCATCGATCATCAGCGCGACTTCCCTGCCCCGGGCCGAAGCGACCAGCATCTGCCAATGAGTTTTTCCGACCGGATCGGGCTGCAGTTCCAAATCGCAGACATCAGGATTGCCGGGACGGGGGATCGCCCGGACACGGCGGATCCTTTTACTGTCAAACAGCTGGTTTTTGTTGATCCAGAAGGTTCTTCCGTTGTATTCCACAGGTTGTTCAAGCCACTGGGCCCGGGGATACTTGACGATGGAACAGACTGCGATCAGGAACCGGGGACGGAATTCTTCACTGCTGCCGCGGTCGGAAGAGCCGTATTCCAGCTCAGCCTGCAGTGCCTCATTTACAATTTCGCAACCGCAAAAGGAAATCAAAAAAACTCCGGCACACAAAAAGACCGCAAGTTTTGAAACAACCGGACACTTCATCTTAAAAAAACTCCATTTATTATTCATTTTTAACCATTAAACTTCTTGCGAAGCAGATGAACTTCATGTATATTAACTCCAAAACGCTAATTTTTCAACCTTTGGACACGAATAAATGATAAAATATTTGGTAATCGGCGATCCGGTGGCGCACAGCCGTTCCCCCGGAATGCAGAATGCCGCCTTTGAAATCTGCGGTCTTGGCTCCCCTTACGGCATCCGCCATGTCAAACCGGAAGCTCTGGCTGAATTCTTTGAATACGCCCGTACCCATCTTGCCGGAGTCAACCTCACCGTGCCCCACAAACTTATGGCGGCGGAGCTGGCAGATGAGTTGACTTTCCGGGCAAAAGCGTGCAAAAGTGTAAACACCCTCATCATCAGGAACGGACATATTCTCGGAGATTCCACCGACGGTGTCGGATTGGAAAAAGCATTGCGGCACAACTTCGATCTCCCTGTCAAAGGAAAGCGTTTTATTTTTGCCGGAGCCGGGGGCGCAGCGAGAGCCACCGCCATCCACTTTGCCTGCGCCGGAGCGGAACGGATCATGTTTATCAACCGGACGGCTTCAAAAGCATTTGAAATAATCAACGGCATTGATGGATTAAATACCGGATGCTTCTGCGGATTTATCGCTCCGGAGGATCATGAACACCTTGCCGGTGAATTTAAAAATACCGACTGCATAATTCAGGCAACCAGTCTGGGACTGAAAGAGGATGACCCGGCTCCGTTTGATCTGGAACTGCTGAAAATCAACCCTGATGTGGTGGTTTTCGACACCATCTACAAAAATACCAAACTTCTGCAAAAAGCCGCCGAATTGGGCATCCGCTGCTCCGGAGGTAAAGAGATGCTTGTCCAGCAGGGTGCAGAAAGTTTCCGTTTGTGGACCCGACTTGAACCCGATCTCGATGCCATGCGCAAGGGATTTGAACTGCCGCCCGGCGGCGTGGAGGCGTAAAAAATGTTTCCGGTACTTGCTGAACAGAACTGGTTTGAAAATATCGGCAGAGGATACCCTCAGCTTTGGGTGATCGTATTTTTCTGGGTCTTTGCATTCGGCTGTTGCATGGGCAGTTTTCTCAATGTCTGCATCTGGCGGATCCCCCGTGGTGAATCACTCTCCAAAGCCGCCAGCCATTGCGGCAGCTGCAATACTCCGATAAAATGGTACGACAATCTGCCGTTGATAAGCTATATTGTCCTCGGCGGCAGATGCCGGGCGTGCCGTCAGCACTATTCGATGCGCTATTTTCTGGTGGAACTCATCTGCGGAATATTGTTCACATCTGCTTTGCTCTCGGCCGCTTTGCAGCAGCAGCCGATGGCCTATGCCGGACTGGCCTGTATTGCGATATTCTATGCGGTAGGTATCGCCTGGATCGATGCGGAACACCGGATCATTCCGGATAAGATGAGTTATCCCTGCCTGATCGCCGGATTGGCCGTAAATGTGATCTTCCCGGAATTGCGGGGAGAAAACTGTTCGCATTTGAATGCATTTCTTTTCAGTGTGGCTTCCGGAGGTATTCCGGCTATTTTTCTTGCGCTCTTTGCCATCGTCGGGAAAATCATCACCAAAAAAGAGATCATGGGTTGGGGAGATGTCAAATACATCCTCGTCTCCGGGGTACTGACCGGTTTTGCCGGAGCATTTTTCTCATTGTTCTTTGCCTCGTTTGCCGGAACCGTTTACGGAACGATCCGTTCATTTGTTACCAGGCGAAAATTTGCCAGGCTGACCATTCCGCTGGGACCGTTTCTGGCAGCCGGAACATTGATCTGGATCTTCGCCGGAAACTTTATTTGGAAACTTTTCTGGATGCTTAAATTTAATTGAAATATCGAGAGGGATTTATGGAAACTGAAAAAAAACAACGTCCGTCCTGGGACCGTTACTTCATGGACATCGCCCATGTCGCCGCTTCCCGGAGCAACTGTTCCCGCCGTCAGGTCGCAGCGGTTCTGGTGCGGGACCGTCAGGTAGTCTCCACCGGTTACAATGGCACTCCGCGGGGTGTTAAAAACTGTTCGGACGGCGGATGCCCCCGCTGCAACTCCAACATCCC
>JAZRNP010000392.1:0-1262 GCA_045648225.1 Victivallaceae bacterium
ACCGCTTGGCCTCCGACTTGATTGCACAGGATCTTACCGCATTCGGACAGGATAAACCGGAAAACAATGAAAATGCCGCCGGACTTCTCCGGGCCCTTGATGCTTTGGAGGGGGAATTCGTTCTCCGTCTGCTTTATACTCATCCTGCGCATTACACGGATGAATTTATCGATGTTATTGCCGGCAGTAACCATATTCTGCCCTATCTGGATATGCCGCTTCAGCATATCAGCGACCGAATCCTTGCGGCGATGAACCGCCACATCGACCGGGCCGGGATCGAAGAACTTCTGGCAAAACTGCGTGCCCGGATCCCGGATCTGACTTTGCGTACCACCTTTATTACCGGACTTCCCGGTGAGAGCGATGCGGAATTTGAAGAACTTTACGAATTTGTCAAAAAATGGAAGTTCGAGCGGTTCGGAGTCTTTTCCTATGCTCCGGAACCGGGAACCCCTGCCGCAGAAATGCCCGATCAAGTCCCCGTTGAAATTGCGGATGCCCGGGCAAAAAAATTGCTGAAATCCCAAAAAGAACGGATGAAACGCAGTCAGAAAAAATTGATCGGTTCTCAACTTTGGGCCGTCTTTGATTATGTCGATGAGGAATCCGGATATGCCGTCGCCCGGGGAATGGCTGACGCTCCGGAAATCGATAATGTGATTTTCTTTGAAGCCGATGACTCCTGTGAGCCGGGAGATTTCGTGACTTTGGAAATCACCGGAGTTTCCGGTTGTGATCTTATCGGTAAACTTATTCAATAACGATTCTTGTATAGAGAGGTGTGTGAAATGTCAAAACTGCGTAATCTTCCCAATATTCTGACCGTCAGCCGGATCTTTTCCGTGCTGATTTTCGTTGCGATGGCTTCAATTGCTCATCTGGATGCGATGGGAGACAAAAGTTATGTCGTCGGATTGCGGATCGCGGCTGTGGTTCTGGCCATGCTGGCGGCCCTGACGGATCTGCTTGATGGTTATCTTGCCCGGAAATATCACTGGATCAGTGATTTCGGTGCCCTGATGGATCCGCTTGCGGATAAAATTTTCGTCACCGGCACCATGCTCATCGCCGTTGAATACCGTCTGATCCCGGCATGGATCGCCATTGCAGTGCTTTTCCGGGAATTCATGGTCACCGGTTTGCGCACCCTCGCCGCTAAAAAACAGGTGGTGATCTCCGCCGACCGCTGGGGAAAACTTAAAACCGCCATGCAGATGTCAATGCTCGGTCTCGCCGGTATCGCCTGGGTCATCGAAGGC
>JAZRNP010000393.1:0-5446 GCA_045648225.1 Victivallaceae bacterium
TCTTCCTAAGACCGCTTGGCCTCCGACTTACTGGTATCTGATGTGCTGCTCCGGTCCTATCAAGCCGGTTGCAGTCCAGAAGAGCAAAGAGCCGACTCTGGTCAGCAAAAATGCTCCTACCGATGAAGGCGTCTTTATGGAGGATCAGGCTCTCTTCGGTACTGCCGGTTACGGCAACGCCGCCGCCGCTTTCCCCCATCTGGTATACGGCGGTATCGCAGGATGAACCGTTACGCCAGCATTGATGAATTCCGCCGCCGTCTCGGCGGCGTGATCTTCGATGAGATCTATCCCGGGGACGATGGCGCAGCTGATGCAGAAACCGATCTTGCCGCCGCTCAAGCTGAGATCGACGGATCTCTGATGCGCCGGTACCAGATCCCCGTTACCGGCAAAACCAGTTCCGCGCTGGTCAAAGACTGGACGCTGACTCTTGCCGAAGAGCGCAGCTATGCCAGGACCGCCGGAGCCGTTTACGCTGAAAAGATCAAAAGCCGGGTCGAACTGGTCCGGCAATATCTTGCCGCCATCCGGAACGATACTTTTTCGCTCCCGGATGCACGGGAAAATATTGCTTCTTCCGGATCCGCCGGGGCAGTATCCATCCGTTCCGGCAGTACCCCGATCTTTACCCGGGAAAAGATGGAGGGATTTTAACTGTGCAAACTGTCAAGCAAACTGCGGAAAAACTTTCCGTACTTCTGGCGCAAAAGTTCGCGACCGTGCGGGTTTCCGCGCTCTCCAATCCGGAGCAGTTCCTGCATGAGATCCGCGCGATAAATCCCGCCAATCTTCCCGGCGTGATCATTGTTTACGACGGCGGCAGTTTCAGCGATGAAAATACCATGCGTACCGAACGCATGACTTTGATCGTGCTGGATCGCTTCCGCTCCGGCAGTGACGACCGCGCCCTTGAACTGCTCGCTAATGTGGACAAGGTGCTGGAATTGATCCCGCCGGAGGGCGTGGAGCTTGGCGGGGTATATGTCACCCCGGAAGATTGTAACTCCTGCAGCAATGTTGCCGACTTCGCGGCTCTCGCAGTCGGCATCGTTGTCCGGCAGGGAATTTAAACGAAAGGATTTTTTATGCCTGACGAAAAAATTGTTTTCGGTCTTGCCGAATATAAGGGCGCCGTTTCCGGTGTCCGGCTGCAGAGCGTAACTTACGGCGAAAACGCATCGACCGCCGAAGCCATGGACGAAGACGGCTACATCGAGCAGACCGATGTCTACGGCAAAAAGCGCACCATCCAGTGCGAGGGCAATGTTGTTCAGGGCGGCAATGTTGCCGCGTTGACCGTTGGCGGCAAATTGATCGTAAACGGAGTGGAATACACTCTGGATTCGGTCCAGTTCCGTTCCGGTAACAACGCCCATAAAACCGCCAGCATCTCCGGCAGCGCGCCGATGCCGAAACCGGCAACGGCATGATGACCGAAGCTCAACTGCGGTTGCTGGCAACTCCGGAATTCAACGCCATATTGGCTGCTGATCCGGAGTTGAATTACCTGGCATCTCTCAAATATGACGAAATTGCCGAGAAACGCATTCTGCTTGAGCTTTTAGGTCTGGGTGACTATCGCATCGGAAAATTACCTGTGCGCCCCTTGACGGCTGCGAAATGGGCGTTTCTGTGGATGTTTGGCAGTCCGCTGGTAACAGATGCAGCTATGACGGCTGAAGACTTTGATTTTGTTCTCTATGTGCTGTCCGCCCTGGATCTGCGCGAGCTTAACACTCAACTGACAGAGCTGCCGGTTTGTTCCAAAGGTTACCATCTGGCACCGCAACTGCCGGCAAATGAACTTCAGCAGGAGCTGAAGTCGCTGGTACGGACGGCGTTTCTGCCGCTGACGCTGCTTCCGGAGGAATCTTCAAAGGGCTCTTCCTGCCGATATGACGCTCATTGGGCAAGCCGCGTTTGCGCGATAGCTGCCGCCGAAAGCGGCAAAAGTTTTGACGAGTGTCTGCATGAGATGCCGCTGTCAAGTATATGTCTCTTTTTTGTTGCCCATGTCCGCCGGGAAAGCTTGAAACCGGAAACTATCTGCCACCGGCTGCCGCCGGAGATCGAAAATCTGATCGACCGGCGCACTGAAAAACTTGCTGAAGATTTTTTAAAGGAGCGTGATCACGATGCCGACCGTATGCAAACTGACCCTTGACGCGGAAGAATATCGCCAGGAGCTGGCTTCCGTAGTCGCGGAAAGCCGTTCCCAAGGCGCAGAACTTGAGGAAGTTTTTTCCGGCAGCACGGGCGGCGATGTTGCCATCAATGTTGACACAAACGCCGCTGAAACTGCTGCAGAGGTCAAAGATGTTCTGGATGATCTGCCGGACGAAAAACACATCGAAATTCACGCCGACAAAGATTCCGTATCTGAACTGGCTGACGCTTCTTCCGATGCGATCGACCAAGCTGAAGAACTTGCCAACGCAGCCGGAGAGTCCGCCGGTAAAACGGGGGGGCTTTTCTCCGGCTTGAGAAACCTGACTAACGGTCTTGGCGAACAGATCGGCAAAGGCGCGACTGCAGTCGGAGCTTTGGGCGCAGTTGCAGGCGCGTCTGTACCACCGGTTGGTGCATTGGCGGCAGTGGTAAATGCTCTTTTAAGCCCGATCGCGCTGATTACCGCCGCGCTGTCAGCTCTGGTGATGATCGGCATGGAGGTGTGGGATAATCTTACCGTTTCCGCTGAAGAGTACGCCGAAGAAACCAAACAGGCAAGCGAAGCTGCTCAACGCCAGCTCGATAAGACCAAAGAACTTTCAGACGCTGCGGGTAAATACATTTCCCGATTGAAAGAGCTCTCCAGCGCTGAAGCTGCCGACAACCGTCACAAGGCAGAAAGTGCGACACTGATCGCTGCATTGGAGAGCAAATACGGCAGTCTCGGAGCGGTCATAGATAAAACTACCGGCAAGATAACCAACCTTGCAGAAGTTGAGAGGCGGTTAAATGCCGCCCGAAATGCAAAACTTGCCCAGAAATATTTTGCATCTTCCCATGCCGCTATGGATGAAGCGAAAGCTGCATATATGAAAGTTAGAGGTAACGAATGGTTTACCACCGAATCCGGCGCGGGTAAAATATGGGACGCAAGGGCCCGCTCAACTGATATGCAAGGGCTTTTGCGCGAAATGGAAACCGCCGCTAAAAATGCAAAAACGCTGGACGACAAAAAAGGTTACGCAGAAGTCGCCGCTAAAATTAGAGCTGCCATTGAAGCCCGCAACAAAGGGCGCACGCTGAAATCTACCGGCTACGAAAGCGAGAATGAGGCAATACAAGCTCTCGCTTCTTCCCAGGCTGCCGCAGCTGCCAGCACAGGCGCACTCGCTGACGCGCGGCGCGCTTACCGGCACCGCCAGAGCGATGATGAGTTCGCCGACGCTCTTGATGATTCCGCAAAACGCGCTAACCGGAACGCCCGTTTACAGGAGGAGCAATCACAATATAAGCTGCTTGCTGACGCCGTTGCCAACGCCCGGCAGCAACTTGAGCGCATCCAGAAACAGAAAGACGCAGACGGCAATGTCGAAAATACCCGCGCGGAAGCTGACGCGGTAAAACAGCTTGCTGAAGCCGAACTTGCCGTTCAACGAAACCTTGATCGGCAGTATTCCCTGAAACGCCAACTCGCTGACCTTGACAAGCAGCGCGCACAGAACGCGCAGAAATTGCGCGATAGTTTACACAGCCGGGCGCAGGACCTGTATTACCAGGCTCTTTCACAATCGGGGCGCGAAGATCAGGCGCGCGCCGAACGGGCTATCGCCGAAGCTGAACAAACCAAGGGAGAAAAACTAACTGACGCGGAGAGATCCCATATT
The DNA here is from genome assembly GCA_045648225.1 of Victivallaceae bacterium. Lineage (GTDB taxonomy): Bacteria > Verrucomicrobiota > Lentisphaeria > Victivallales > Victivallaceae > UBA1784. The sequence continues at coordinate 3,837 of JAZRNP010000393.1, forward strand.
GAAACTCTTACCGCACTGGCGGGCAAATTGGAGAAACTTTCGCAGAGTGATATTCGCGGAGATTTATCCATTAAAACCAACTCATTGGCCGCGCGTGGCGGTTTCGCGAGCTCGGTACTCGTCCCTGATGCAGATAAATACAATCAGCGGCTGCTCGATAAAACAATACAGCTGCTGGACACGACAAAAGCTATAGAACGGCTGTTCAGAGAAGGAATTAATTTTTAATGAGCGTCATAAAATTTGCATCCCGCGTGCGGGAAAAAAGTCGCACCAGCGGCAGCCACACATGCGTGTACGCTGGCAGCCTTGCGGAAATGGAAGCACTGTACGAGGAGAATCCCCCGGGCAGTTATCACGATAATGGAAAAGTTGAAAGTACCCGTATATATCAGGAGAGCCCTAAAATATGGTGCTGTGAAATTCGTTGCTCGACAGCTTCCGACGGCAGCGCAGATAACGGTCGTCCGGACACAGCATACGGCAAAAAGTCAGCACAGTTAACCGGAACAATGCTCTCTGTTGATCTGGCAACATGTCCAGCTTATTGTATGTGCTGGAATCACTATCTTGTTGGAGCCCCAGGCATAGATAATGTTCCCACCTGGTGGGAGAATACTAAAGAGTCTCATCTTGACGGGGATAATTCACAGAATTATGCCTGGATAAAAAGCTTGTCTGAAATGCCGCAAGACGAAAATGGCAGGTGGCATGTTCTCAAAGAACCGCTGAAACCAGGCATACAACAACGCGATGTTGCAACTTATACCATCACCATCAACGCCCGTTTTAACAGCGCGAAAAAAGCCGGAAAAATGGTGGTCAATACACTGAATAGAATCGGTACTCCTGAAGAGACATTTGGCATTTCCGGCGGCGATTGGAAGTGCGACAATGTCAATGCTTACTATGACGGCAGCGCGTGGATCGCCACTCAAAGCTGGACCCGCAGCGGAGACGCCCGAGGTTGGGACCGAGATGTTTATAAGGAGCAATCATGATTCCCCACAAGCTGACCCACGGCGAAAAAATCCATTCAATCTTTGCAAAGTGGAATTCCCTGATTGATTACCTTTACCGCTCCAGACCGGTCGCCGGGCCGGGCGTGAAAATTTCCCGTACCGCTTCCGGGACCGTTTTTTCTGCTGCCTCTACTACTGGTGCCACCGCCGTGCTGCCCACAATATTTGGCAGCTTCAAAGTTACCGTAACCGATAGCAGCCAGCTCTCCGTTAGCGAAGGCTTTGTTAATATCAATGGCCAGACACTCATTGCCGCGTCAAGAAAAATCGGTACCGCTGATCTGGCTCCGGGAGAACACCTGCTGTGTGTTTACGCAGATATAGTTGATGGCGTGGGCCTGATTGAACCGGAACTGTTATTTCACGAGTTTGATGCCAAGCACTATCCGGTGGCAAAAATCACTAAGAACACGGATGGCAATATACGAGTTCAACAGTACCCGGTAACCGTTGCCACATTCATTATCGCAAAACCGTGCATATACGCGAGGGTCTCATGAGCGAACCGTTTTGGGACGAGCAAATATCTCCGGGTTGCGGCGGCGGCGGCTCCGGATGGGGCGGCGGTGGCGGCGGCGGTGGCGGCGG
>JAZRNP010000394.1:0-2748 GCA_045648225.1 Victivallaceae bacterium
GATGCTCCGGCCATCACTGAAGAGGAAGAGGGCTGATAAAACTGTAAACGATTGATCTTCAACGGCTCCCGGCAATCCGGGAGCCGGGTTTTTATTGTAATTCTGAAACTGCTGATAGAACATCCCGATTAACGTTACGAAGAAATATTGCCAAAAAATTAACTTTTATCCTTGACAAACCAAAAAACAGATGATATCTTTTGATAAATGATTTTATTTTTAAAAACAAATAAAACAAACAGGAGGTATGGGAAAAATGACTTCATTTTTTCAATGGTTAGTAAAGGACGATTGGTTTTTCGTCAGTCCGCTGGACTGGCTGATCATCATTCTTCCGGTTTCGTTTGTGCTCTACATGGGATGGCGTTCCCGCCGTTATGTGGTGCAGGTTTCTGACTTTTTGTCCGCCGGACGCTTGTGCGGACGCTATCTGATCAGTATCGCTGATATCGCCAATGGTCTGTCGATCATGGGACTGGTAGCGTATGTGGAAGTGCATTACCGGACAGGATTTGCGCTGACATTCTGGCAGAATCTGACCATGCCGCTGGGCGTGGTGCTGAGTCTGACCGGCTTTGTCACCTACCGTTTCCGGGAAACCAAAGCGATGAGCTTCGGTCAGTACATCGAAATGCGTTACAGCCGTAAACTGCGTATTTTCGCCAGTGCTCTGCGCTCGACCTCCGAAGTATTGGCTAACATGATCATGCCCGCAATTGCCGGACGCTTTTTTATCTACTACCTCGGTCTGCCGCAGTATTTTGAAGTATTCGGTGTCGAACTGCCGACATTCAACTGCCTGATCATCCTCTGTCTGACCATGGCTCTCGGTATCATCTGCATGGGCGGTACGCTGGCACTGGTCATTACCGACAGTCTTCAGGGTATGTTCTGTTATCCGATCATGGCGACCTTCGTGATCTTCATGCTCTGCAAATTCTCCTGGAGCGACCAGATCGTGCCGGTGCTGACCGACCGGGTTGCCAACCAGAGCTTCCTCAACCCCTACGACATTTCCGAACTGCGTGACTTCAATTTGTTCTTCGTCGGCGTAACTCTTATTACCACCGTCATCAACCGCGGTGCGTGGATCGGCGCCGGAAACTCCACCAGCGCCAAGAGCCCGCATGAACAGAAAATGGCTGCTCTGCTCGGAACCTACCGCGGCAGTTTGAACAGCATCCTCTACATCCTTATTGCGGTTTCTCTCATCGCCTACTTCAATCATAAAGACTTCGCCAAACAGGCCAAAGAGGTGCGTGACACCATCAGCGAACGGGTTGCCGAAGGACTCTTCCACGCCGAAAAGCATCAGGGATTGCGCAAGCAGGTGGTCGATGCCATGCACAGCAAGTCTCCCATCATCCATGAAATCGGCAAGGGTGCTCCGCTTTCGGAAGAAGCCAACCTCGATACCATCTATCTCGCCGAAGTCAAACAGGCGATCGACAACAACACCCTCGATGCTCCGGAAGTCAACGCCGGTATGTATCAGCAGTTCCGTACGCTCTACCATCAGATGATGACCGCCGTCGGTATGCGTCACATGATGCCGCCGGGCTTGAGCGGACTCTTCTGTTTGCTGATGATCATGGCGATGATCTCCACCGACGACACCCGTATTTTCTCGGCTTCGCTGACCATCACTCAGGACGTGGTGATGCCCTTTATCAAAAAGCCGCTCACTCCGACCCAGCATATGTGGGTCATCCGGGCGGTGGCGATCACCGTGGGTGTGGTGTTCTATTTCGGTTCGACCATGATGAGTCAGCTGGACTATATCAACCTGTTCATGAGTACCATGACCACGATGTGGGTCGGTGCCGGTTCCATGGTAATGTTGGGACTTTACACCCGCTTCGGTACTACCATCGGTGCCTGGTCAAGTCTGTTGACCGGTTGCGGAATGGCATTGGGCTACATCGGCATGAAGCAGTACTGGACCAATTTCTACGCTTTCCTGAACGATATGGGCTGGCTGAATGGTTTTACAACCGTCATCGAAGGTATCTCCAAACCGTTTGAACCGATCGTAGTCTGGCGAGTGAACCCCTACAAGTGCTTCATCAACGCCTACGAATTCAACCTGATCGCCACGATTACTTCGCTGGTGGTTTACATCGTGGTTTCCAAACTCACCTGCAAAGAGCCGTTCAACCTTGACCGTATGCCCCACCGCGGTAAATACAACCTCGACCACCACAATCAGGAACAGACCAAGTGGAGTCTGCGTACCATCTGCAACAAATTGATCGGTATCACTCCGGAATACACCTTCTGGGATCGGGTCATTGCCCGTGCGATCTTCGTTTACTCGATCATCTACCGCTGCCTCGGTGCGTTTGTATTCATCGTGATCTGGAACATCTTCCATCGCTGGCCGCTGGAATGGTGGAGCGGATACTTCCTCGTCACCAGCTTGCTGGTTCCGGGTGCGATCACCGTAATCGTGACCTTCTGGTTCGGTATCGGCTCGGTCAAAGATATGATCCAGCTCTTCCGTGACCTCAAGACGAGAAAGATCAACTTCCTCGACAACGGTCAGGTCGAAGGCAATATGTCTCTGGCTGACAAAGCTGAACTGGAAGCTCTCGATGCTGACAAGGAAGAAAAAAAGGATGAGGCCAAAGCCTGATCCTGAATCGATTCCATAAAAGCAAAAAAGGCTGTTGCAAAAATTTTGCAACACACTTTTTTTATTGGTAAATTTGAATTAAAATTCGGTTTCTTCGATGAAGATACCCTGAC
>JAZRNP010000395.1:0-2185 GCA_045648225.1 Victivallaceae bacterium
AGCTGCCAGAGCAGAAAGTTGCTGATACGCATTTCTCCACCGGTACGGATAAGCAGATCGGGATCGGGGATATCCGGAGCATAGAGATAATTACGGAATTCACTTTCGGTAAGCGGTTCATCGCTTTTGCGCTCTTTGAGCATCCGGTTCATGCCGTCGATCATCTCTGCACGTCCGCCGTAACTCAAAGCGACCGTGATGGTAAAATCCCGATTATTTTCGGTCGCCTTGATTGCCTGTTTCAAGGCGGTACGGGAAAGCAGCGGCAGATCATCAGTCCGGCCGATCGTACGGAGCCGCACACCGTTTTTAAGCATATCCGGCAAAGAACCGGAAGAAAATTCACTGATCAGCTCCATCAGCACCCGCACTTCGTCGACAGGTCGTTTCCAGTTTTCAGTACTGAATGCGTAAACAGTCAGATATTTGATACCGAATTCCCGGGCCGCTTCCACCACTTTGGCAATCTGTTTTGCTCCGGCACGGTGTCCGTCACTGCGGCTCAAATTGCGTTCTGTTGCCCAACGGCCATTGCCGTCCATGATAATTGCCAAATGTTCAACCGGCATACCAACACCTCTTTTTTACATAATTTTACACAAAAAATCGTTTTTTAACATAGCACCGGAGCTGTTTTTTGTCAAGAAACAGAAGCGTAAAAACAGCTCCGGATTGATTTTTAAAATTCAAAAATGATATCTCCGGTGCCTTTTGATGAAATTCACTCTTTTTTAATATATATGCCTTGCAAAATCACCAAAGAGGTGTTATATTCTTTAGATGATACAGTTTTGCAAACCAAAAGAAAAGGTTCAATCTTATGTCAAAGACACCTAAACTCACGGTTCTTTTCGAAAAATTCCGCGGCCAGATCTTCAATCTGGAAAAAGATACGATCACTATCGGACGTCGTGACGAGATGGATATTGTGCTCAAGGATGCGAGCGTCAGCGGCCACCACGCCGATATCATCCGCACCGAGCAGGATGGTGAAGTGATCTATACCCTCCGGGACAACGGCAGTACCAACGGGACCCGGGTCAACAATCAGCAGATCACGGAACACATCCTCAAAAATTCCGATCTTATCACTTTCGGAAATGTGGAAGTCTTGCTTGACGGCGGTCAGGATGATGTTACAGAAACCACTGATTTCTCCCATCTTACGCACACGATCGACATCAGTGCTCTTGAGGAGAACACCACCGCTCCGCAGACTTTGGCAAACTTCAATCCGATGGCAGCCAGAGAAGCCCAGCGCAACGCTGCAGTGCAGAAAAACCTCTACCGCACACTGCTTCTGATCGCTATCGGCATGGTCGGACTTGCCGGTCTGGTTTTCTACAAGATCTTCGCCAACAAGTAAGTTTCACCTCTGAAACTGTCAAGTTCCTCCCGTCCCGGTGAACCGGTGCCGGAGGTTTGCAGTGTCATCTATTCCGTGTAAAAAATGAATCAGGATCCACAACATCCCAATAAACAGGAGTTGCCGCCGCCCGGCCCGAAACAGCCCGGCAGACGCAACGTTCCGCAGCGCAGTAATGCTTATGTTTTTGTCTGGGTGGTGATTTTTATCATTCTCGGATCATTGTTGTTTTTCAAAGATCACGACAATGTGAACAACCGGGAGATCATCCAAACCCAGTTTGAGGAACTGCTCTCCAAAGGGAGCATTGCCACCGCCAAACTCACTCCGGAAAGTGACGATATTTTCAAGGTTGAGGGCGAATTCAAAGGCGATGCCAAATCAGCAGCAGAACCGGAAACCTACACCACCCGGATCCTGATGAGCGATTCCTTGAAATCCCGGATCGCGAACTCCTCCCGCATGGAGATCCAATCTGACAGTTCCGGCTTCTGGAATTTCATTCTCGTCAGTATTTTGCCGGTGCTGCTGATCATCGTTGTACTCTACTTCATCTCCATGCGGCAAATGAAAATGAATGGCCGCGGAGCGATGGATTTCGGAAAGAGCAAGGCCCGGATGATTCCGCCCAACGAACTCAATGTCCGTTTTTCCGACATCGCAGGTGCAGATGAAGCAAAAGAAGAGATCACCGAGATCGTCGAATACCTGCGGGATCCGTTGAGATTCCAGATGGTCGGCGGCCGGATCCCCAAGGGATGCCTCCTCGTCGGCGATCCCGGTACCGGTAAAACCCTCATGGCCAAGGCGGTTGCCTGC
>JAZRNP010000396.1:0-4506 GCA_045648225.1 Victivallaceae bacterium
TAGATGCCCCACTTGACGTAATCGCCGAGGAACTTACCGGCATCGTCACGGGAGAATCCGCATCCCATCTGGGTCAGGTCGTTGGTACCGAAGGAGAAAAATTCTGCTTCTTCCGCGATCTTGTCAGCGGTGACAGCGGCCCGGGGAACTTCGATCATGGTACCGATCTTGATGTCGAGTTTGACATTCTGTTCTTTTTCAACAGCGGCGATGGTTTTCAAAACCACCGCTTTCTGGGCGGCGAGTTCTTTGACATTGCCGACCAGCGGGATCATGATTTCCGGTTTGGAACCCTTGACCGCGGCAGCGGCTTCAGCCACAGCGCGAGCCTGCATGGCGGTCACGGCCGGATAAGAGATACCCAGACGGCAGCCGCGGTGTCCGAGCATCGGGTTCATCTCATGGAGACTGGAAACCACGTTGCGGATCTTTTCAGCGGTGGTGCCGAGTTCAGCGGCGACTTCAGCCTGACCTTTTTCGTCATGGGGCAGGAATTCATGGAGCGGGGGATCGAGGAAGCGGATGATGCAGGGACGGCCGTCCAGAGCCTTGAACATCGCTTCAAAGTCGCCGCGCTGCAGCGGAAGCAGAGTATCCAGTGCGCTCTTGAACTGCATGACATCATCATAACCTTCATCAGCCGGAGTGATCTTGTTCAGCAACTCATCGACGCTGCGGACATCCATCGCTTCTTTGATACGTTTGACCCGTTCGCAGACGAGAATCATCCGGCGGAAAGCCTTGACGCGGTCGCCTTCAAAGAACATATGTTCAGTACGGCACAGACCGATACCTTCGGCACCGAATTTGACGGCGACTTCGGTATCATGCGGAGTGTCGGCGTTGGTACGGACACCCAGTTTGCGGTATTTGTCGGCAAGTTTCATGATATCGCCGAAAGGACCGCTCAATTCGGGAGCTACGGTTTCGACTTTGCCGAGATAGACCGCACCGGTGGAACCGTTGAGGGAGATGTAGTCGCCCTCTTTGACCAGCTTGCCTTCGATGACGAAGGTGCGGTTTTCATAATCGATTTCGATATCGCCGCATCCGGCAACGCAGCAGCGTCCCATACCGCGGGCGACCACAGCAGCGTGGCTGGTCATACCGCCGCGGGTGGTGAGGATACCCTGAGCGACGTGCATACCACCGATATCTTCCGGACTGGTTTCGATACGGCAGAGAATGACTTTTTTACCGGCTTCGGCCCAGGCTTCGGCATCTTCGGCGGAGAAGACCACCTGACCGGTGGCGGCACCGGGGCTGGCGGGCAGACCGACGCAGAGTCTTTCGGCTTTATTTTCGGCAGACTTCACAAAGACCGGATGGAGCAGCTGGTCGAGCTGCTGGGGTTCGACCCGGAGAACAGCGGTCTTTTCGTCGATAAGTTTTTCGTTGACCAGATCGATGGCGATCTTGACGGCGGCGGCGGCGGTGCGCTTGCCGTTACGGGTCTGGAGCATATAGAGTTTACCGTTTTCGATGGTAAACTCAAGATCCTGCATGTCTTTGTAGTGATTTTCCAGTTTGATCCGGATATCATCGAGCTGCTTGAAGCACTCCGGCATCGCCTCTTCGAGGGAGGGATAGTTGTTTTTGCGGTCTTCCTCGGAAACCCCCTGCGCTTCCGCCCATTTGCGGGAACCTTTGATGGTGATCTGCTGGGGGGTACGGATACCGGCAACGACGTCTTCGCCCTGAGCGTTGATCAGAAATTCACCGTAGAAAAATTCATTATCGCCGGTAGAGGGGTCACGGGTGAAGGCCACGCCGGTTGCAGAATTGTTGCCGGAGTTACCGAAGACCATCGCCTGAATGTTGACCGCAGTACCGAGCAGACCGCGGATGTCATTGAGCTGACGGTAACGGATGGCACGGGGATTGTCCCAGGAATCGAAGACCGCCTGAGCACCGCGATAGAGCTGTTCCATCGGGTCGGAGGGGAAGTCGCTTCCGGTGGCGTTGCGGACGATCGCCTTGTATTCGGCGATGAGTTTGCGCAGATCAGCGGCATCAAGACCGGTGTCAAGCTTGACGTTTTTCGCCTTTTTGGCAGCTTCGAGAGCGTGTTCGAATTCATCAAAGTTGACATGGAGCACCACATCGGAGAACATCTGGATGAAGCGGCGGTAGGAGTCGAGAACAAACCGTTCATTGCCGGTCAATTCGATCATCGCCTGACAGGTTTCATCATTGAGTCCGAGGTTGAGAATGGTATCCATCATACCGGGCATACTGGCGGCGGCACCGGAACGAACCGAAACCAGCAGCGGATGGGCTCCTTTTCCGAAAGTTTTGCCGGTGGCCTCTTCCAGACGCTTGAGAGCGGCATCGACCTGCGGGCGGATTGCTTCAAAAAGTTTTTCCTTACCGATTTCACCGTACAAAGCGCACGCTTCGGTGGTGATGGTGAATCCGGGAGGGACAGGGAGTCCGAGAGAAGCCATATCAGCAAGGTTGGCTCCTTTACCGCCGAGAAGATCACGCATTTGGGCGGTACCTTCGGAGGCTCCGGCTCCGAAGAAATAGACGAATTTTTTGTCAATACTCATACAAAACACACTTCCTTTCTGAATTTCAGTGTAGAAAAAAACGTAATTTATTAATATACACCCTCTTGCTGAAAATACAAGCGAATTGCACCTTTTTACAAATATGATTCTTGATTTCCCGATTTTGCCGCAGTATATTAACCGCAGAGACGCACTGAAGTACTCACAACTGCAAGGAGAATTTATTATGCCGCAAGTTGATATTTCATGGAACACCAGAGAAAAAACCGGAACTTCGATCAGAAAACTCAACGGCGGAAACCTCGCCCCGTATATCGCCAATGAAAATGCCGGTTGGAATATCCGGAAAAGTTTCAAAGAACTTAATCTCGCCTTTGCCCGGCTTCACGATGCCCCGCTTGGCAATCCGGGCTGCCGCCTGGTCGATATCAGCCACATTTTCCCCCTTCCCCATCTGGATGAAAACGATCGCCGCAACTACGATTTCAGTTACACCGACGACTATATCACCAACTGCATCACCGATGCTGACACTCCGATATTCTACCGGCTGGGTGAATCGATCGACCATTCGGTGAAAAAATACAAAATTGATCCTCCGGCAGACGTGGACAAATGGATCAATATCTGTTCCAATATCATCCGCCACTATACCGAAGGATTGTGGGACGGATTCAATTACAATATTGAATACTGGGAGATCTGGAATGAACCGGATTGCAAAGATTTCAAAATGTGGCGGGGAACGCTGGAACAATTCAACGCCTTTTACGTCAAGGTCGCAACCGAATTGAAAAAACGCTTCCCCCATTTGAAATTCGGCGGTCCCGCCCATTGCGGATTCAAAGATCTGAATGTCGATTTTGTCAAATATTGCGCCGCCCATCATGCGCCGATGGATTTTTACAGTTACCACTGCTACGCCCCGGATCCTTTCGGCTGGATCCAGGAAACCCCGGCTCTGGTGCGGAAACTGCTGGATGAAAACGGCTATACCGGAACCGAAATCCATCTCAACGAATGGCACTACTTCCCCGCAGAGTGGGCCCGCTTGCGCAACGACCCTCACTACAAAGACCATATGTATAATGACGAAATGAAGGGGCTGGACAGTGCAGCCTTTCTCACCACCGTCATGGCTCTGTGGCAGGACACTCCGCTTGATTACGGAGCCTACTACACCTGCATCGGCGGCGGCTGGGGATGTTACAAAACCGGCGGCAATGCCAAGACCCCCTCCTGGTACGGACTGAAAGCTTATGGCGAAATCGTCCGCTATCCCCATCGGACGGTCTCAACCAGCTCGATCCGGGAGGTCACAGTGCTTTCCGGCGAAAATGATTGCGGCAGCAAAGCGTTGCTGTTGTCGGCATTCAAAACCAAATCTCTGGATGTGGAAGTAATGTGCGACATTCCGGTTTCAGCCGGGAACTGCAGAATATTGCTGCTGGACAACGAACACTTGCTCTCTCCGGTGGAAAATCCGGAGTTTGACGGCAATAAAATAAGATTTTCTTTCAATGCCCACTCCGCTTGTGCGCTGATATTGCTGGATTGAACCATCGGTACTCCACTCCGTCCGACCAAAATACGGACGGAGTTTTTTTATCCCACTGATCCGGAAAATGATTGAAAAAAGATCATCCCGGTGCTATATTTATTGGATATGTTGTTTTTTATATCGTTTCCGGGGAGATAATTATGAATGCTTGCTTTGAAAGTTTTGCCAATGGTTTGAAAAGTGCGGATGCCTTTTTATGGGGCCCTCCTCTGCTGATCCTGCTGCTCGGCACCCATATTTTTTATACCATCCGTCTCCGTTTCATCCAGAGTCACCTCGGAACCGCAGTCAAACTTATCACCCAGAAAGATGACCAGCTCAACGGAAACGTTGCACCTTTTGCAGCACTGGCCGTGGCACTGGCGTCAACCATCGGCACCGGAAACGTGGTCGGCGTTGCCACTGCGATCGCAATGGGTGGTCCGGGAGCGG
>JAZRNP010000397.1:0-12693 GCA_045648225.1 Victivallaceae bacterium
CCGAAGAGATCGGTGTGGAATCCTGTTCAGTTGACCGTATTTTTGCTGAAGCAGACTGCATTACTCTGCATATTCCGGAAAATGAAGAGACCCGCGGCATGATCAACCGCCGTCTTTTTGAGATGATGAAACCCGGAGCCATGCTGATCAACTGTGCCCGCGCCGGAATCATCAATGAAGCTGATCTGCGCGCTGCCAAAGCCAACAAAAAGATCGTTTACTGCAACGACGTTTATCCCAAAGATGCCGCCGGTCCCAAGAGCGTTGCCGATGTCGCTGACATCATGCTGCCCCACCTCGGTGCCAACACCTACGAAGCCAATTTCAACGCTGCCAAACGCGCCGCTGAACAGACTATCGATTACTTTGAACAGGGCATCACCAGCTGCGTTGTTAACAAGGCTCTCCCCGACGGTCTGGATGCCGGTTTCCAGAAACTGGCCTACGCTCTTACCGCTTTGACCCGGGCTTATCTCGGCGACAGCAACAATCCGACCCGGATCGAAACCAGCTTCTACGGCAAACTGGCCGATTATGCCAAATGGCTCATTCCGCCCGTTGTCGCCGCTATCGCCAAAGATTTTGCCGTCGAACAGGGCCCCAAAGAAGCCGATCAGTTCCTGGCCGATGCCGGTGTTGAACTGGTCAACCGCATGGTTGACAACTCCAAAAACTACGGCGAATCCATGACCATCGATCTTTTTGTCGGTAACGGAGATGCCATCGTCAAAGCCGGTGCCCGCGGTACCATCGCTGAAAATACGGTGATGATCTCCCGTCTGGACAACTTTGACAAACTGTTCTTTGATCCTGCCGGTCACCACCTCTTTGTCGAATATGCCGACGAACCCGGTGTTATCGGCCGTATCGCCGGTATCCTCGGCGAAAAGAATATCAACATCATCGATATCCGCGCCCCCCAGAATGTCAAACTCGGCCGTTCCTTGAGCGTTATCACCACCAACGTTGAAGTTCCTGCCATGCTGGTTGACAAGATCCGGGAAGCGGTCAATGCTTCCAAGGCATTCAGTTTCACCTATATGCCCTGATCGGCAGCGGAGAAATTTCAAGGCATGGAAGAAGCAGTACAGTTGTTTGCCGGAGGACGCAATCACCGGATGCAGGAGTTGATCTCCGGCACCGGCGAAGCTTTGTCTCATCCGGCAGACTGGCTGCTTAAAGTCAATTTGCCGCCGCTTATGGGACGGCGTGATGCAGCGTTGGATATTGCCGACCGGCTGATCTGTGAAGGTGATTTTGCTTCATGCAGTTCCCGGGTTCGTTTTTCCGCCTACTGGCAGATATCCAAGCTGCTCAAAAAAGTCTGTGCCGATTCCCGGCAGATACTTTTGATGATCAACAGTCCGGATACCCGGGACCGGGAACGCCGGATGCTTGCCCATTGTGCCATGCTGGACAGTCTGGGCGCATCTCTTGCCAATTTCATCGAATTGCACAGCATGACTATGAACGATATTTTCCGGGATGCGATGAATACCATCAACAGCGATGAGGCACAGAAAATAATCCAGTCATTCAGCAGTGTGGAGGAGGATCTGCTCTGCCGGATGCGGGAAAGTTTCAGACGTTCCCATCACCGTCTGGTGCGTTACCGGACTTATGTCGGCAAAAATTTCAGTGCCGCCAACGCAGAACGTTATCGCCGGGCCTATGCCGGATGTGTCAAACACAACAGGACATTGATGGAACAGCTCGGAGTAAATTTGCCCAAGGAAATCCAATTACAAAATTGAGGAAATAATTCTTATGAACAATTACCGGATCGAACTTACCACGTTGCCGATGTGGCGCGATGCCCGCGGTGAAGGCGTTATTGCCCAGGCAGCAGATGTTTGCGGGATCAAACTTGACCGGGTGCTCACCCGGGATGTTTTCACCCTCGTCTCCGATTGCAGTGCCGAAGAAGCCCGGAAAATCGCAGCTCTGCTCTGCAATCCGGTGCTGCAGATGTGGCGTACTGCCGGAGCCCAGTCCGACAACTTCACTGCGCTGGCCGGATGTGACTATCTGATTGCGGTCGGATTCCGTCCCGGTGTGACTGACAACGTCAGCCGCACTTTCCGCACGGCTGCCGCTGACATTCTCGGACGCAAACTCCGGGAAGACGAATATGTCTTTTCTTCCACCGAATATCTGATTTCCGGAGCCGGACTTACTGCAGAACAGGCCGATACCATCGGCCGTAAACTGCTCGCCAACGAACTTATCAACAGCGTTACGGTCATCCCCGGAGATCAGGCTGAAAATGTTCCGGAAAACCTCCCCTTTGTCAAAAATACCGACGCCGTGGAAGTCCGTAACTATGATCTGGAAGTTTCCGATGAAAAGCTGGTCGAATTGAGCCAGAAAGGTATCCTCGCCCTCTCTCTGGAAGAGATGAAGGCCATCCAGAACTATTTCCGCAATGCCGAAGGTCGTGAAGCCTACGGTCTTTCCTCCAATCCGACTGATGTGGAACTGGAAGTTCTCGCTCAGACCTGGAGCGAACACTGCAAACACAAGATCTTCAGTGCCGAAATCGACTACGAAGATACTGAAACCGGTGAGAAATCACACATCAGCTCCTGCTACAAGAGCTATATTCAGAAAAGCACCAAGGAGATCGCAACTCAGGTCCCCTGGCTGGTTTCCGTTTTCAAAGACAACGCCGGTGTGATCAACTTCAACGACAAATGTGATGTCGCCTACAAAGTTGAAACTCACAACAGCCCCTCTGCCCTTGATCCTTACGGCGGTGCCATGACCGGTATCGTCGGTGTCAACCGTGACCCGCTCGGCACCGGACAGGGCGCAGAACTTCTGATCAACGTCTGGGGCTACTGCCTCGGTTCGCCGTTCACCGCAGATGAAAATGTTCCTGAAGGTCTGCTCCATCCCCGCCGTCTGCGTGACGGTGTTCACAAAGGGGTCATCGACGGCGGCAACCAGAGCGGTATTCCCTACGGCAACGGCTGGGAATATTTTGACGACCGCTACATCGGCAAACCGCTGGTCTACTGCGGTACCGTCGGCAAACTTCCCAAGAGCATCAACGGCATCCCCGGCAGCAGCAAGACCATCAAACCGGGCGATCTGATCGTCATGGGCGGCGGACGGATCGGTAAGGACGGTATTCACGGAGCGACCTTCTCCAGTGAAGAGCTGCACAAAGACAGTCCGGTGCAGGCGGTCCAGATCGGCGACCCGATCACCCAGAAAAAATTGAGCGACTTTATCATGGAAGCCCGCAACCGCGGACTCTACCGCTTCATTACTGATAACGGTGCCGGCGGACTTTCTTCCAGTATCGGTGAAATGTCCGAAGAGTGCAACGGCTGCTGCATGGATCTCGCCAAGGCTCCGTTGAAATATGCCGGTCTCCAGCCGTGGGAAATTCTGGTTTCCGAGGCTCAGGAACGTATGAGTTTCGCCGTTCCCCCGGAAAAAATCGACGAATTCAAAGCTCTGGCTGCTGAACGGGATGTCGAAGTCTCCGTCATGGGTGAATTCACCGACAACGGCAAATTCCATATGCTTTACAATGGCAAGACTGTCGCTCTGCTCGATATCGAATTCATGCATTCCGGTCTGCCCAAAATGCAGCTCAAAGCTACCTGGAAAACTCCGGAATTCTCCGAACCGGAACTTGCCGGACGGGATATCAAGGCCGACTCCGTCGCCATGATGGGACGGCTCAATATCTGTTCCAACGAATACAAGGCCCGTCAGTATGACCACGAGGTCAAAGGTTTGAGCGTGCTGAAACCTTTCGGCGGTGTCAACCGGGATATTGCTGCTGATGCTACTGTCACCATGATCGAACCTCTGAGCAAAGAGGGTGTGATCCTGGCTTCGGCAATCCTGCCCCGTTACAGTGATATCGATACCTACGCCATGGCTGCCAGCTGTATCGACCTTGCGGTTCGCCGGGTCATCGCCGTCGGCGGCAACCTTGATATGATCGCCGGACTGGACAACTTCTGCTGGCCCGATCCGGTGCAGAGTGCCAAGACTCCGGATGGTGAATACAAACTTGCTCAGCTGGTTCGTGCCAACCGGGCGATCTACGATTACACCAAAAAATATCTGGTGCCCTGTATTTCCGGTAAGGATTCGATGAAAAACGATTCCACCCGCGGCGGCAGAAAGATCTCCATCCCGCCGTCACTGCTGTTCAGCGTCATCAGCAAGATGAATGATGTCAGCAAAACCGTTTCTCCGGAGCTGAAAAAGGCCGGAGATATCGTCTATGTTCTCGGTGCCACCAAGGCTGAACTCGGCGGTTCCGAATATTTCAATATGCTCGATTGCACCGGCAACAAAGTTCCGCAGGTCGATGCCGAAACCGCCATCGCTCTGTATAACAAAGTTTCCAAAGCCTGCGAAGCAGGTCTGGTGCAGTCCATGATCTCTCCGGCTCTCGGCGGTATCGCCGTCGCCTGTGCCAAAGCTGCCCTCGGCGGAGCATTGGGTATGGAGATCAATCTTGATGCTGTTCCCTGCGAAGGAGAATGCAGTTCCATCGAACGCTGGTTCTCCGAAAGCAACAGCCGTTTCGTCGCCACGGTTTCCAAAGAAAACCAGGCGGCTTTCGAGGCGGCAATGGCAGGAAGCGTGTTCGCGGCTGTGGGGGTCGTGACCAACGGTAAGTCGCTCAAGGTGACCGGAAATGGAACCGGTTGCGAAATTGAGCTTGATGCGCTGTCCAAGAGCTACAAAACCACTCTTGACCGCGTATAACCCCACCCCGGAATATTCCGGGTAAAACAACAAAGGAGCGCGATGGAAGAGGAGAAACGTCGCAATCTGGAGGCAGACGGTCTGATCGTGGACAATATGCGCCTGGTATTGAAAATCGCCAATGATTTTCTCGGGCGCGGTCTGCCGTGGGACGATCTGGTGTCAGAAGGAAACCGCGGTCTGGTGATCGCGGCACACCGGTTCGATCCCGACAAAGGAGCGAAGTTCAGCACTTACAGTGCCCATTGGATCAAACAGGCGATCCGGCAGGCACTGGCTGAACAAACTCAAACCGTCAGGGTTCCCATCGGTACCCAGCTGAATTCCCGCCGGATCAAACGGTCTGTTCGGAAACTGCTGCTGGAACTGCACCGGGAACCGACCAACGATGAAGTGGCGGTCGATACCGCTTTGCCGCTGGTCACTATCGAAAGACTGCGCAACACCCGTCAGGTGGATATGCAGTCTCTCAATGAAATCGTTGGCAGCAACGATTCGGAAGGTGCCGAATTATTGGATTTCATCGCTGATGATGATTCTGATACTCCTGATCGCATGATGATCAAAGTTGAAGATGTCGATCAGCTTCTGGAATTGCTTGAGCATCTTTCGGAACGGGAAAAACAGGTGCTGCGGCTGCGGTTCGGACTGGATGGTACTCCGGTTCAGACGCTTGATCAGGTCGGCAAGCTGCTTTGCTGCACCAATGAACGGGTACGGCAGATCCAGAATCAGGCATTGCGGAAACTTTTCCGCATGATGAGTGCCAACGCATGAAAGTTATCTCTCCGCAGGGTGTGTGGAGTTTTTTACACTTTGAATTCACATACTGAAAACAGAGTGATTTTTACAGATGATCTATCCGGAAAATATTTTACTGCTGGCTCCATTGTCCGGCTTCACTGATCTGCCCTACCGGGAAGCCGCCTACCGGGGCGGATGCCGTTATGCGTTTACGGAGATGGTGGATGCCGCAAGCTTGGCCTACGCTTCCGGAAATGGGATCAAATTGCTGAGCTGCAATCAGTTTGAGCAGGAAAATTTTATCGCTACCCAGCTGGTCGGCAGCGATATCGAATTGATCAAGCGGGCCTGCGATAAATTGAATGAATTTGACTTTTCTCTTCTGGATTTCAATTTGGGCTGCCCCGTGCCCAAGGTGGTGAAAAAAGGTGCCGGTGCCGCTCTCGGACGCAATGTCGAACACGCATTGAAGTGCTTTGAAACCATCGCTGAATACAGTAAATTCCCGCTTACTGCCAAAATGCGCATTTTGCATCAGCAGGATCCGGAACCGACTCTGGAGTTATGCCGGGGGTTGGTCGCTCTGGGCGCACAGGCATTGACTGTGCACGGACGGACGATGGAACACTTTTACACCGGAGATGTCAATTTTGCCATTATCCGGGCAGTAAGGGAGGCTTTCCCGCAAATCCCGGTGATCGCCAATGGCGGAGTTTATTCTGTTGAAGAATGCCGTATCATGCGTCGCGAAACCGGATGTTCACGGGTGATGCTGGCTCAGGGAGCAATGGGAAATCCCTGGCTGTTCCGGGAGATCGACGGCGGCAATCCGCCCACACTTGAAGAGTGGAAAGAGATGGTGGCAAATCATATTTCCGGAATGGTCCGGCTCTATGGAGAGGAATCCGCCATGCGCCGGGCCCGGAAAATAGTGCACGATTATCTCCGGGGACGGGGATTCCCTTCAGCATTACGCAATGCCGCTTCCGCTTTAAATCGGGAATCGGAGCTCGCTTTGCTGCTGGACAGTGCATTTCCGGCTGCTGAGGTTGCCACCCGCAGAATCGTTATCTCCGGATCCGGAAGCGTTTCCAGTTTGCCTTCCCGCAATAATTGATGGATGTGAACATAGAGTTTGTTCAATTCATCATCATATTCCGGCGCCCGATCCACGTCAGAAGAGGGGATCCGGATAATCAGATAATCAAATTTTGCAAGTTCCCGGAACACTTCTTGAGCATCATCCGGTACCGGTGTGAGTTTTTCCTGAAAATGGGGCATGAGTATGGTCACCGCTCTTGGCATATACAGTGAACGGCGTTCGGTGAGCATGGCGATTCTGGCATTTTCCGGGAGCGTGTTGACCAGATTAAGCAGCCGGGTATAACCGTTTTCCCGTATAGCCGCAAATCCGGCCGGCATTTTCCGGGCTCCGGAAAGCATCCGTAAACTGAAGTAGTAGTGCATCAGAAGTCCGTTGCTGTTCATCAGCGATATCACCGAAGCGACCAGTGCCAGTACTGCGATGGTTTTTTTGTAAAGCGGTGATAATGATCCGGCAGAAAGGATGGCCAGAAATGCCGCTCCGAAAAATACCGGATAGATAAAACGGCTTTGACGGGCCGTCACCCCCCAGAATAAATATGCTGTCAGCAAGGCCGCCGCTGCTCCGAACCAGATACAGCGCATCTCTTTATTCTGTTTTCCGGCCAGATAGGCTCCGGCAAGTGCAGCGACGAAAAATACCGGGAACTGGAATCCGCCGGATACACCGTCATATAATTCCGGTTTCAGGGAGTTGAAAAGCCATCCGAACAGCGTGCCTTTTACGGCATCAAGTCCGTAATGTCCGCCTAAAGTGCGGTGAAATTGTTCCACCAGACAGGCGGTTTCCGGAGCCCCGAACCATTCCGAAGCGTAAGGATAAAACGGATTTCCGTAAAAATACCAGATCCGGCTGAAAAAGAGTATCACCGGAATCAGACCACCAAAAGCAAAACAGAGCAAATGCCGCCAATTCCGCTGACGGAACAGCAGTAAGACCAGAATCGCCAGCGACACCCCGGCTCCGGTAAGTTTCACCGCAACTGCAGCTCCGGCAGCACACCCGGCAAAAAAACACTCTTTTTTGTCTGGAGGATTTTCTCCGGTCAAAATGGCAGTTCCGGCAATCGCAAAAAGCAGAATAAACGGTTCCACATAAAAGTTTCTGACCAAAAGCAGCGATAAAGGCGAAAGCATCAGCGCAAAAACCACACTCGCAGCAACAAATTTTCCGGTTCGCAGAGACAGAAACCGGAAAAGAGATATTCCGGTCAGAACATACAACAGCAGCGATGTCAGACGGGGAAGCGTTGCACCACCCCATTCGAAACCGCAAAGCAGAAAGGCGTGGACCAGCGACGGATATGCCGAATAGGGATTATCCGCGATCTTATGCCAGAAACCGTTGACAACATAGTTTTTGAGCAACGCAGTCTGATATACCTGTTCATCCCAGCTGTTGGGCGGCAGCAATGCATTGGAAAGCATAAAGAGCGTCAGCAATATGAAACATAATATAAGTTTCCAATTGCGGCAGAAGCGGTCAAAATTGTAATATATCCCGTAGAGTGCCGGGATCAGCAGCAGAAATGGGATATATGCCGGTTTTAACAATGCTCCGGCAGCCGCACATCCGGCGATGCCGATGGCCGTTTCAAGCATGATATTGCTCCGGATGGAACGGCACAGAAAGGCTCCGGTTCCCAGCACTGCAAAAAACAGTGTGATGGCGGCGGCAAGTTCCTGAATGATTCCGGGAAGCAGCCGGGGATAACTCAATTGCTGATGCCCGGATGAAGGCAGCGGTGAATCATCTTCGTTCATGGGAAATTGAGCTCCTCGGGCGGGAGAAATGCGGCGCAGCTGACAGCTGCGGACGTAGTTTTTGAAGGCTTCTTCGATTTCCGGCTGTGGACGGCGGAGCAGTTTAAGCAGATCCCAATGGAGCTTGTGGTTGATGACACTTAACGGATACGCCTGCAATTCCTGCCGGATAAATCCCAGTGCTTCGGGCAAACTTCCAATGTTGACCAGCGAAACTGCTTTGATCCGGTTACTGTGCAGATAGTTGTAAATTCCGAGCTCTCTGTTCAGTTTGTCCAGAAAATACAACGCAGAACGATAATCCTGTTTGCTGTGCAAAGCAATTTCAGCACAGCCGTAAAGTGCCTCTGTGGTCGGTTTTACGGCGATGGAACGCTGATAATATCCGATCGCAGTTGCGGCATCTCCTTTCAGGGCCGCCAACCGCCCCTGCCGCAGCGGTAAAGTCGTGCGCAAATTGATTGTTGCCATTGCAGCGGCGGTCATCAACAATAAAATTGCTGCAATATATCCGGTGCGTTCAGGTGCCGCCGGAACTTTTTTGCGCGGTGCCAGGGTGATCCCGGCAGCGGCGAGCATCCAGAATGCGCCGGAGATAATCGCAGCCGTCAGATCGGTTTGACCGCAGAAAAAGATCAGAAGAAAGATCCAGACCGGCAGCAGGTTGCGCAAGGTCACATGGCGGCGGGGGAATGATTTCAGCACACCGCAAAAGAGTACCGCAATAAAAAATATCCCCGCAAAACCGAAAGCACTCCACAAATGGAGCAATTCATTGTGCGGATGTGGGTGATTGGGAGCTGAAAACGGAGCAAGGAAATATTCCGGAGTGATATATTTCTGAATAAAATCAAAAAAGCGGCCCGGGCCGACTCCGATAAACCAATGGTTTTTCAACAGTTCAGCCGTTGAAGCAAAGAGCTGGATCCGACTGTCGGAGATATTGGCTGTATTTTTCCACATCGCTGTTCCGCAGACCGCCGTCAGCAGCAGAGAAAATAAAATCACTGCCAATGCCGGACGGAGACGTTCCGGGAAACGGTTCCACGCTGCCATGCCGACTGCGGTCAACGGCAGAATTATGACCAGAGATACCGATAATTGCTCCGGGTAAAGCAATGAACCCAGCATCAGAAGAAAGAAGATTGTGAGCAATGTGTATTTGATACTGCCGGACGATTTGAACCGGACAAAAAATCCGGGCAGCATGGCAAAAAGCAATATCTGATTCCAGTTCCAGTTTCCGATCAGTCCGGTGAAATTTTCTGAAAAAATTCCGCTCAACAGAAGTAATCCGGCGGTCAATGCTGCCGAATCGGGCATGATTTTCCGCAATTCCGGAGCGATTGCCGCCGCCGCCAGCGGCGTTGAAGCATAGAAAAATGCGTGCCACAGATGATCCGATGAACCGCCATACAAAAATTGCTGAATGATTCCTGCAACGGCCACGCATCCTCCGGCAATGGCGGTCAGACGCAATATTGCCGACTGCTGCAGAAATGTTTTCAAGCGGTTGAAATTCAAGGCGATAATTGCCAGAGAGATCAATGCCAGTACCGGAAAACTTACAAATTGCACCATCCCGAAAAGCGGAATTTTTTTCCCGGTCAGCCGGGCAAATGCCAGAGGAAATCCCGCCAGCGGAAGCAGCCAGAATATCCATGCGCTCAACTGCGTAAATATTTTTTTGGATGGCAGCAATGTCATCGCGGTTTGGCTCCCGAATTTCCCGGGCGGTGATATTTGCCGAAGCGGGCCATCACCTGCTGAAGATCGTTCCAGGTGTCCCGTTTAGCCGACTCCTGCCGCAGCAGAAATGCCGGGTGAAATGTTGCCATCACCGGAATGTTTTCGTAAGAGAGCCATCTGCCCCTCAGCCGGGAGATACCGCTGGTGACATTGAGCAGATATTTGACGGCGGTCGCCCCCAGAAGGACGATCACTTCCGGACGGATAAGTTCGATCTGCTGTTTCAAATAACCGATGCAGCACTCCACCTCTTCCGGAGCCGGAGCCCGGTTGTCCGGCGGACGGCATTTGACGATATTGGCAATGTAGACCTCTTCCCGGGTGAACTGCATGGCGCAGATCATTTTATCCAGCAGCATTCCGGATTTGCCGACAAAGGGGCGGCCCTGAATATCTTCATCTGCTCCGGGGCCTTCTCCGATGAACATGAGCCGGGCGTTGGGATTGCCTTCTCCGGGGACCGGATTTTTGCGGAATTTGCACAAACCGCACCGCTGACACTCCTTTACTGCATTGCTGATCTCATCAAGTGAGGCAAATTTTCCCGGAACCGGCGGCGGAGCGGAGACCGGAGAAATACGTTCCGGTTCAGTTTGCACACTCTGCGGTGCTTTCAATGGTGCCGGAGCCGTCCGGATCTCCGGAGCTGCCGGACGGGAAATATCGGAAAAAAATTCCCTGACTTCCCGGGAATCGGCGGCAATACCGCTCTGCTGCCCTTCGGATTGGGCAATAATTTTACACATTTGTTCGAAAAAACCGGGCATATTCTTGTAGAACCCTTTAAAATTTGCTCTTTATGTATTATATTAATATAACGCCAAAGTGGCAAATTTAAAGTAATAAGGACAAGAAACCCATAAAAACAACATAATTCGGAGAAGAAAAATGAAAGTTGTAGTTGCTTATTCGGGCGGTTTGGACACTTCTGTTATCGTCAAGTGGGTCAAAGAGACCTATAATGCCGAAGTCATCTGCTATTGCGCTGATGTCGGTCAGGAGGAGGAACTCGACGGTCTTGAGGCCAAAGCTATCGCTACCGGTGCCAGCAAATGCATCATCGATGACCTCAATGAAGAATTTGCCCGCGATTTTATTTTCCCGATGCTTCAGGGCGGCGCAATCTATGAAAACAACTATCTGCTCGGAACTTCCATCGCCCGGCCGCTGATCGCCAAGCGTCTCGTCGAAGTCGCCAAGGCCGAAGGTGCCGATGCCATCTGCCACGGTGCTACCGGTAAAGGTAACGACCAGGTCCGTTTCGAACTCAATGCCGCTGCGATCGATCCCAAAATCAAAGTCATCGCCGCCTGGCGTGATCCCAACTGGAAATTCACCGGCCGTATGGATATGATCGAATATGCCAAGGCCAACAATATCCCGGTCAGCGTTTCCGCCAAGAAACCCTACAGCATGGACCGCAACTTGCTCCACATCAGCTTCGAAGGCGGTATCCTGGAAGATCCCTGGCAGGAATTCCCCGAAGAGATCGCTGTCATGACCGAACCCCTTTCCAAAGCCGCCGACACCGCTGAAGATGTGGTGCTCCACTTTGAAAAAGGTATCTGTACCGAAGTCAACGGCGAAAAACTTTCTCCCGCCAACATCATGCGCAAACTCAATGCCATCGGTAAAAAACACGCCGTCGGCCGGGTCGATATCGTCGAAAACCGCTTCGTCGGTATGAAGTCCCGCGGTATCTATGAAACTCCCGCCGGAACCATCCTCACCGCCGCCCACCGCGGTCTGGAACAGATCACCCTCGACCGGGAAGTTATGCACCTGCGCGACACTCTCATCCCCCGTTATGCCGACATGATCTACAACGGTTTCTGGTTCGCTCCGGAACGGGAAATGCTTCAGGCCATGATCACCGAAAGCCAGAAGTTCGTCACCGGTGATGTCCGGGTCAAACTTTACAAGGGTGCCTGCCATGTCACCGGCCGCCGCAGCGAATACAGCCTGTACGATGACGAGATCGCCAGCTTCGAAGGTGCCGAAGCCTACGATCACAAGGATGCTTCCGGTTTCATCAACCTGAATGCTCTCCGTCTCAAAGTTCTCGCCCGCAGCAAACAGAATCGCTACTGATCAGGATTTGACCATGAATAAATACAATATCGCAGTTATCCCCGGTGATGGTACCGGTCCGGAAGTCGTCAATGAAGCATTGAAAGTCCTCGATGCCGCCGGCAAAAAATTTGGTTTTGAACTGGATAAAACCTCCTTTTGCTGGGGTGCCGATCATTATTTGGCTACCGGAGAGATCCTGCCGGATGATGCTTCCGATCAGCTCCGCAAGTACGATGCCTGCCTCCTCGGTGCCATCGGCAGCAACAAAGTCAAACCCGGTATCCTTGAAAAAGGTATCCTCCTGCGTTTGCGCTTTGAACTCGATCAGTATATCAATCTCCGTCCGGTGAAACTTTTCCCGGGCGTGGAAACTCCGCTGGCCAACAAAGGCACGGAAGATATTGATTATGTGGTCGTCCGGGAAAATTCCGGCGGCGTTTACACCGGTATGGGCGGATGCGTTCAGCAGGATACCCCCGATGAAGTCGCCTGCCAGAACTGGGTCTACACCCGCAAACA
>JAZRNP010000398.1:0-4086 GCA_045648225.1 Victivallaceae bacterium
TGTGGCTGAATATTGGAAGACCGATGACGGCATCCGGCTCCGTTCCGATAACTTTGCCCTTTACGGTTATTTGAGAACCGGTAATGAAGTCGGTACTGAAGACGCTCTCGGTGCGATGTACGATACTACTGACCCCAGTTACATTCACGTTCCTTCCAAACAGACGATCGCTTATGTGATCCATCACAATGGCAACTCCGGTACCACTTTGACGGTGGCCAGCGACCTGGCGGGTGAAATCACTGCAAATGTGGCAGCCATCCACACCGGTTATATCACTCCGAAACCGGAAGGATCCAAGCAGACATACGATGATTCCAATAATGACTCCAGTGACAATGTCGTCAAAGCGGCCGGTGTCAAGGCCACAAATCTGACTTTGAAAGGCAACTTCCGTGCCAATATACAGGTAAAAAACAATGCCGCTGTTATCAGTTCCACTCGTAACGACGATGCCAGTGACATAATTGAGTTGAATGACGGAACCAGTATCGGTGCCAAGCGGGAACTGCACGGATGGACTGTCAATAAAGATCAAGACGGAAAAATTATCAGTTTTACTATCAACACTACCGAATTATCTCTCACTCAATACGGTTCAGTTTTTGCCGGATTTGCCTCTGCCACCGCCAATAACAACACGGTGGAGAATTATGGTATGCTGGTCGATGGCGGCACCGTGGAGGTGAAAGACGGCGTCTGGTCCGGAGAGATCAATGTCGATACCGGCAATGTAGCGATCATCGCCGATTACCGTTATCTCCGGGCTGAAACCAAAAATGTCAATGCATCAGCCACCGGCAACGTGGTGAGCGCTTATGGTGTGAAAGCCGGAACCATCGATATTGCCAAGATGGGCAGGCTGCAAAAAGATTATGATAATGTAGCAACCAATACCGGATCTTACGCCAGCAGCATCACGGCAACTACCGGAGGACATTATTTTGAAGCCCGCGGCAAAGGCGTGACCACTGACAGTGGAATAATTGACGGTTCAGCTTCTCTCGATGTCAAGGTGACCGCTGCCGCTCTTTACGCAGATTCGATCACCATCGGTGAAGTTACTTCCGGCTTTAGTTTCAACTCAACAATCTCTGAAAATACGTATATATCTCAAATAGACGCTCCCAGAAAAACAGCAAAACCGAATTTAAGTGGATCTGCGTCCAAAGTGTGGGGTATTTATGCTGCAAATACTCTTGCTTTTGGTTCCTTTGATGGCAATATTACTGTTACTATGGCTCCGCAGAGTTTGACCGGAGCTGAAGCTCTTCTGCTGTATCGGCACAGTATTTATGGTATTCAGACCTCCACTTTGACGGCGTCAAATAATTTCTGCGGAAATATCAATTTGAGTGTGACTGGTAATATGGGCGTCAGCTCGAGTGGAGAGTATGATGGTGCGGCAATTCATACTACCAACCTTACCGTAACCGGCGTTATTGATACTGATATTGTTTCGGATCGCGCCGGTATCTGGGTCGGCAACAATCTGACGGCGGACGCTTTTACCGGTTCGATCACTGTCGGTCAGAAAAATCAGCTTCAGTTGGGGTATGCTCCCGATGCTCCGGCATTTGCAGTTAATGGTGGCCGTGATTTGGAATCTGCTATTGAAGGAGATGCCTTCGATATGGCGGGATATATTCTGGCCGGTCAATGGGGTTTTATATCAAATGGACAACTCAATCTGCGTATTTCCGGAACTATCACCGTTACAGGTGTTGCGGTGGAAAGTGGAACTGCCCGTTCAACATTCGGGATGGGTAGCAGCAGTCCTGACTGGCAGCCCGATGACCGGGTCGAATTGGCAGCAACTGCCCGGGTCACCGGTATCATTGACCTCAGCCGTGGTGAAAACTACATCTCATTCAACTCCAATTCCCAACTCACTGGCGTGGTTGATTCTGCCGGTGGTACTTTGATGGTCAATTATGATCTGGATGGTGTGCAGAACAGTAACGGTGTTTATTATGTTGAGAGCTACAGTGCCCATGATGCCTGGATGAAAGACTCCGTCACTTACTCCATCAATATGGCTGCTGCCGCCAACGGTACCTATATTCTGGCAAACTATTATGCAAGCGGGACATCTTCGTCCGGTGCCATCATTCTTCCCAAAGATGTTATTTCTCAGCGTCAGTTCATTATCAATTACCGTGGTCAGGAAGTGCGGTGCAAAATCAATGAAAATGGTGAAACCGACGATGCGAGATATACTACCGGCCCGATCACGGTTGATGACAATATCACGATCGAAGTTGAACTTGTTACTGAAAATAACCGGGTTAAACTGACGGCGACGGTTGCAGGTATTACCCAAGCTGACCAGCTGACTCCGCTTGATCTTACTGCCACTTTGCAAGATTATGTGACCGCAACCGAAAGCAACGGTGGCTATCTTATCAGCTGGGGCGATTTGGATCACTATCTCTCCACCCAGTGCGGCTGCGATCTGCAGGGCGTGGAAAATTTCGGCCTTGGCAAGGTCAACGCTTATAAATTGACCTACTGGTTTGTCGATAATGCCGGTGATCAGGTTGGCAATATTGAAACGGTGGAATTCCACGAGATCAATGGAACCTCTTTCCAGACCATCGCTATGCCCACCGGTGACGGTGCCACGGATATCCGTTATGAGATCACTCCGGTGGAAAACCGGATCGTTGCACTGAGAGATGATAAGGATCTTCAGCAGACGATCAATATCAATGTCTCGCGCGATCCCGGCAACTCCAATCTCCGGACGCTTGATTGCAATGCGGTTGTAAATGCATTGAATGATAGCAGCATTTATGGCGATTATGACAATGACGGTGTTGTGGAAAATAGAAATAACGGTCACGATAACTGGCAGAGTGTTACGGAGTGGGTCGAGATCGTTTACAATGTCTATGGTGCAGACGGTCAGTTGATCGAAGCCAGCAGCGGAAGTGAATTCTTTAGCAAGGATGATTTTGTTGGCAGAGGAAACTATTCTGTCCCCATTGCAAACAATCAGCGGGTGGAATTTACCGTCAACTTGTACGACAGCAAGGAGGGTATGGTCGGTACCAACACTGCAGTGGTCGGCAACACTACTGACAGCAATATCGACCTCAAGGGCTGGTGCTACGGCGAATACGATAAAGAGGCCAGTCAGCTGACTGTTGACTGGGCGGAACTCGGCCGCAATCTGGAAGATGGAGATCATACCAAGAGTGCGACCAATAATTACGGTTTTGATAAGAATGAGATCGAGCAGTATGAAATCGAGTACATCCTGATCGATGAAAATGGCCGTCCGCTCAGCTATGTCAGCGAAAATGCTGATAATAATGTAAATAATGATATTTTCATCACCTCCAACAATTACAGCACCCGGTGCAATGATATTCCCAACATCAAGGTTTTCACCACGGATACCAATTTTACCTTTAACGGTGTTCAGGAGGGCATGAGCATTGCCTGGAGGATCCGGGCGGTCGGCAACACCACCGGTACCACGATCACCGACTGGTCCAGCTGGAACTATATCAAGGCTGAGATCCAGGACCCGGAATTTTTCAACCTCTCCAACTTCCAGACCTCTGTCCGGGATATCTACAAGACGGAATCCGGTTTTGCGATCAACAAGTCTATTGCCGAATTGTCCTGGGATGGTATGATTTCCGACGGAGCAATCCGTAATTATCAGATTGAGTATATTACTTCTAAGACGCAGTTTACCAACTCCGATGTCCCGAACGGCTTCAACAGTTTGGAAGAGTATCTGGCCAGTAATGAATTTTTCCAAAGTCAGGTGAATGCAGGAAATGTCGTGTACAGCAAAGTGGTATCCGGTACGACGGTCACTCTCTCCAACCTTGAATCAGGTACATTTATCTACTGGCGTATCCGTGCCATCGACGAAAACGCCGATCTGGTCGATGTCTTTAACGACAACGTAATCAATGGCAACAATGTCGACCACGTTTCCGACTGGATTGCCGGACAGAACTTCCGGATATTCGCTTCAGGTAAGGATGATACCGGTTGTCCGGTTCTGCAGGATACGCAAAACGGTGTCGCATGGTTTGTTCACAGTAATAAACCGGATACCGCCGG
>JAZRNP010000399.1:0-2096 GCA_045648225.1 Victivallaceae bacterium
TCTCTCTGGAAGTGCCGGATAACTATCCGGTGGTGGTTTATTCTGATGAATCCGGAGACAACCGCAAGGTGATCCGGCGGTTGGAAGCGGTTATATTTTCGGTGATCGCGCTGCTCGTGATCGCATTTGCTGTTTTCGGTATTATTCTGCTGGTTTCGCTGTTCCGGGGCGGGGAACGTTCCGGCGGAGTGCCCTTCGATGAGGCCGAGATCGTGAAACTGCAGGAAGCTCCGAAGCTCAAAATCTCTGAACCGCTTCCGCAGGTCAGGACCAGATAATATTCTTTTATGAAATTTAAAATACGAAAGGTTGGAAAAATGGAACAGTACAAGCAGGAATTTATCGAATTTATGATCGATTGCCAGGTTTTGAAATTTGGCGATTTTGTGACCAAAAGCGGCAGAAAAACTCCGTTTTTTGTGAATACCGGATTCTATCGTACCGGTGCTCAGCTGCGCAAACTTGGCGAATATTATGCTCAGGCGATCAAAAATACTTTCGGAACGGACTTTGATGTGCTGTTCGGACCTGCCTACAAAGGTATTCCGCTTTCCGTTGCTGCTACCATTGCTCTTTCTGAAAAATATGATGCCGACATCCGTTATTGCTCCAATCGCAAAGAGGTCAAAGATCACGGCGATAAAGGTATTCTGCTCGGCGGTCCGGTCGGCGATGGTGACCGGGTGGTCATTATTGAAGATGTGACCACGGCCGGAACCTCCATCGGCGAAACTCTGCCGATTCTGGATGCTCAGGGCAAGGTCGATGTGCTCGGACTGGTGGTCAGCGTCGATCGCATGGAACGGGGACAGGGCGAAAAGAGTGCTCTCTGTGAAATCTCCGAAAAATATGGTTTCAAAACCTGCGCCATCGTCACCATGAAAGAGGTCATTGAACACCTTTACAACCGTCCGTACAAAGGTAAAATCATCATCGATGACACTCTGATGGCGGCGATCAATGCCTACTATGAACAGTACGGTGCCAAATAATCATACTGTATCAATATCGGCAGCGTTGAGCGGAATTTTCTGTTCAACGCTGTTTTTTTATTGTTGATCACCAAGGCATTTTTCGTTTGTAAAAATTAACTTTACGGTGTATATTATACAGATATCCACGGCGGAAATTCAGTTTTGATTCCGGATCGTGGATGTTTATTTTTAATCAACATTTGGAGATGTTAAAATGTTTCGTCCGGTATTGTTTACAGAGCTCAAAACTTATTCATGGAAAAAATTCAGTCAGGACCTCTTTGCCGGTGTGACTGTCGGCGTGGTGGCATTGCCGTTGGCGATGGCATTTTCCATTGCCTGCGGATTTTCTCCCGCCCGGGGAATCTACACAGCAGTGATCGCCGGTTTTCTGATCTCATTCTTCGGCGGCAGCCGGGTGCAGATCGGCGGTCCTACCGGAGCGTTTATTGTTATTATCGCTTCGATCTTTGCAAAATTCGGTGATGCCGGACTGTTGACCGCCACTCTGCTTGCCGGTGTGATACTTGTACTTTTCGGCGTTTTCAAAATGGGCGCACTGATCAAATTTATTCCGTTCCCGGTGACGACCGGATTCACTTCCGGTATTGCGGTGGTGATCTTTGCCACCCAGCTCAATGATCTGTTCGGTTTGAATCTGGAAAATATTCCGGCTGATTTTATTGGAAAATTCAAAGTTATCGGAGCCAATATCGGAAATACTGACTTGGCAACTTTCGGCATCGGTGTGTTCACCATTATCGTAATCTGCCTCGTGCGCCGTTTTCTGCCGAAGTGGCCGGCGATGTTGGTCGGTATGCTTGCCGCGACTGCACTTGCCCAGATTTTGAAACTGGATATCGCCACCATCGGTTCCAAATTCGGAGAACTGCCCCGCACCTTGCCCCGTCCGGGATTGGACATCCTGCCGGTTTCCCGCTTCTCTGAAGTTCTGATGCCGGCATTTACCATCGCTTTGCTCGCCGGTATCGAATCACTTTTGAGTGCCACTGTCGCCGATGGTATGACCGGCGGCAGCCGTCACCGCCCCAACACTGAATTGATCGCGCAGGGACTGGGCAATATCGGTTCAGTATTCTTCGGCGGCATCCCCGCTACCGG
>JAZRNP010000400.1:0-1915 GCA_045648225.1 Victivallaceae bacterium
AGCATTTCCAGTGCCGCTGATTCCGTTGCCCCGATCAGCGTGACAAACTCCCGGTGTCCGTAAAGCATCGACCAGATTGCCGCCGTTTCAGCGAGTGTCGATTTGCCACTGCCACGAGGCATAGCCAAGGCAAACAGTCCTCCGGAAAGAACAGCGGTTTCAATTTTTTCAATGGCTTTCAGATGATCAGGTGACCAGCCGAGGCTGTAGGTTTCCGGAAAATAACATTCACAAAAAAGCTGAAAATTACGCTCGCAGGATTTCTTGCGTTCTGGATTTACCACATCCGGCAATGGGGCAATATCACGACCCGCCGCAGATTGTTCTGCCTGCCGGGTTCGCTCAGCATCTCTGCGTTCATCGTAGGATCTGGGAGCATTTTCTGTTGCAATGGTGTGCTTGTCATCATAAAGCCACGCAATGTATTTAATAAGATTGATATTTCGGGAGTTCTCCGCCGCAGCAATGCGAAATCCCACCCGGTTGAACTGGCGGTAAAGCCGAGCCTGTGCCAGAACAAATCCCTGTGAGGTTGAGTTCAGCAAGCGGGCAACATCCACCACGCGCATATTAGTTGGAGTCAGGGGCATCGGTATCATCTCCTTTCACGAGCCAAGCGGCATACTCGATCAGGTTGATCGTGCCGTCTTCATTCTGCGGCGCACCTGCCGCGATATCTTCGGCAATGCTCTCTTCGGTAATCAGCCGGGAGCCTGCCTGTTTGAGGATTCTCACGAGCATTTCTATCGGTAATGCGGTGAGTTTCAACGAATTATCCATATATTTTGCCTTTATTTTGAGAAGTTGACTGGATTAAGTCTCACAGGAACGCTTATGTATGTCCAGCGCAAGCAAAATGAGTTCAACACCAACAACTTGGAGGTTACAAATGAGTGAATTTTTTATTGGCGAAATCGCCAACGCAAAGGTCGGCCGCAATCTTGTGGAAGTGGAAATCATCGAAGATTGCGGAAACGGAAGTTACAAAGTAAAAAGTGTTTCCAGCGGACGGGAGTTCAACACATCCCGGCTGGAAAAGATCAACAATAATCATCAAATGGAGGAAGCAATTATGCCCGAAGACAACATCACCACCAACGCCGAAGTTGAGACCAATGCAGAAGTCGATACCCCGAACCCTGCACCGGAATGTGCAACGGCAAAAAAAGAAAAGAAGGTCTCGCTCCTTGACCTCGCCGCCAAGATCCTCGCCGACACAGGCGAAGCCCTGAACTGCAAGGAACTGGTGGCAAAGGCCAAAGAGACGGGATGGGTAAGCACCGGCAAAACGCCGGAACAGACCCTTTACAGCGGAATTTTTCGCGAGATAAAGGAAAAGGGCGAAGCGTCACGCTTCAAAAAGAGTGCGACTCGCAAAGGCTCTTTTGAAGCCAACGCCTGACCGCACTTGACCTTACGCCCCTCACGCCGAGGGGCTTTTTTTCTTCCAGGCAACGATGCCCCAAATGGCAAATGCCAGTTGAACCACATCCAGTGCCGCCCGACTGTAAAGTCCGAGCCAAAGGTCGTAGCTCAACCATGCGGTATTGCCGAACGCCCAAAGCCAGAAGCAAAGGGAGTTCTTTTTTACATTAAGGATCGTGCCTGTGAGACTGATTATTGTGATTGCCCATGTGAAAGTGGCAATCATGAGAAGAGTCCTTTCCTGCACATCTCTGCAAAGCGAGGTTTCTGCAAGTTGAATTCACGGATTACTTCTTCCGGAGTTACATTCTCACGGTAGGAAAGCAACTCATTCCCGGCTTTATCGGTGAAAACCACAAGGATTTCCGGAGAACCGATACGGCAGGAAATAGCGCAGTGTACTTCCGGGCAATCCGGATGTTCTTGTATATATGAAACCGCCCTTGCTCTGGCAAGCAGGTTCAAACTCAAGTCTGCTTTCGTGCCGTCC
>JAZRNP010000401.1:0-4795 GCA_045648225.1 Victivallaceae bacterium
AGCCCGGATAGGCGAAGACGGATCCGCCATTTTTTTGCCTTGATTTCAAGGCAAAAAAACATGAAGCCTGAAAAGGCTTTGCTTCATACCGCATCTGCGGTGCTTCATATTTTGCGGCAATGCCGCAAAATGCTTCATACGCCGACAGGCGTGCTTCATAAAAAGGAAGCCTTTTCAGATGAAGCAACTTCGTTATGAAGCATTTTCCGTTTCACTCCAAATATGAAGCATTCGCTTCGCTCATATGATGTGAAAATGAAAAATGAGAGTTCCGGACGCTCCTTACGTTATTGAAAGACAACTCCATATAAGTAAAGATGGATATTTTCCCAAACACATTGTTTTGCAAGAAGGTCCAACAAATGTGTTGAAAAAATCAGATTTCGGAGTGATAAAACTTTCCCCCCAAGCTCCATAAGTTCCAAGTATTCTGAGTTTTTCTGAACAAAAGTGAAGCGATTTTCAGAATTTCATTTCACAGCGAAATTCTGAATTTTTTCCTCAAAAAGCGGTTCAGAATGGCGGGTGGAGATAAAAATTTCCAGCCGCCATTTTTTTTGCAAAAAAATGGCGAACGAAGCCGCAAGGCTTCACTTCACTGTACCGTCAGGCACAACTTCACTCAAAAAACAAAGTTTTCTTCCTTGCCGCGGCGTAATAAAATGAAGCCGGGACATCTTCACCAAATTCCAGAAGCCTTGCTTGCTTGTCCCGCCATAGCTCGCAGAGCGACGGCGGATGAAGTCGCTCCCTTTGGTCGCTTGCGAAGACGTTTCGCTTACGCTCCACTTGCTTGTCACGGCGTAATCTGCGGAGCAGATGAAGACGGATGAAGTTTTCTCCCTTCGCGAGTAATGACGGAGTAGTTTTTTTATTGCGATCTGCGCTGCGGAGGAATATAACCAGTCACAGCACAAGCACTTATAATTATCATCAAAAATACCCTGCTTTCATTTTTTCGTTACATTCTTCCGCCAAACGATTTTTTCTCCCCATAACGGAACATACGCCGTTTTTCCGACTGACCGCACCAGCTCTGCCGCCTTGTAACCATCCGCAAAGCCCCAGCGCCATTTATCAAACTTATGATGAAGTTCCAGAAGATGACTGATGAGAGTAACGGCAGGTTTGACGGTATCACGGGCACTCTCACGCAGATCCAGTCCGACACGTGGATGCACGATGTGGTAGTCCACCCTGACTGAACGAGGATGAAGCTGTTTGGCATTGCAGGAGTCGCCGCTGTGAAAAATCACACAAGTATCGTTTCCGGTTTTGCAAATGATCTCAAAGGGGGTCACGAACCGGCGCAGCTGATTGTTGTGGTCGCTTTCGTAGATCATAAGCGTGAGATCATCGCCCAGACGAACTTCCCGTTCCGCCTCCTTTGAATAGCCGCCTTTGGACGGCCAGAATGCGCTGTAAACTTTTTTATTCGCCGCCACCATCGAACGGAGAAAAGCAATCGTGTAGTGGTCATTATGATTATGCGTCACAAGAGCAAATTCGAGATACGGCAGCAGTTCCATTGCACGGCGGTGGTGCAGGTCGATACTGAAACAATGAGTTGGAGTTTTTACAATATACCCCATATTGTAAACCAGCCAGAGTTTGACCTCGCCGGGCGCGACAGATTCACTTTTGACTTCCCGGAGAACTTTATCGAAAGCCGCATCATACCAGTAAAAAGCGGGATGTTCGAGATAGATTTTTGCCAACTCCTTCTGCGTCCAATTGGAACCGTGCTGATAAAAACTGGTATATACTTCCGGCGTTATGTGATCAAGCGCAATTTGCAAAGTCCGCTGTGCATCGCTGCCGCGCAGAGATCCGCGCACACAGTCACTGCCGAGCAAAATGGAAGAAGCCTTTTTGACTTCCTCTAAACCGGGTTTTTCGGCAGCCGGATCTTTGGCACAGGCAATAAAAGTCAGAAAAGACAGACAGAATAAAAAGGTCCGATAATATGACATATCACATTTTCTCCTATGTTCACTACTGTCCGGTAAAAATGACCGGAGTCAATTGAAATTATATATTAAAAACGTGCAAGCATTTCACCGTATGGAAACAGTTTCTGACTTTGCTGTTTGCTCAAATTTCCTGTGGAGTTCAGAAAAGTTTTTCTTCGCAGAACGATCCTCTTTGTGAATTTTGAAATTTCCCAGGAGGGTGCAAAAAACCATTTCTCTGCCAAATGGCACCAACCGTGACCTTTTTTAATTGGTGCCATTCCATACTAATTGGTGCCATTCCATACTGGTAATTGGTGCCATTCCATACAAATAACTTTCTATCATGCATTTGCAATTAAATTACTCTCTTTTGCCGGTCTCCCCGGCAGAATTTGTTCAGAAGCCAATCATTCTCAAATGATCAGCTCTTTACTGTGCCGGAAAAATGGAGACCGCAACCGTCAGCTGCCGGCTGTTTTCCGCCCGAAAAAGTTTGTAATGCCCGTTGCGATTGTAACCGCTCTTGCCGGTATCCCGGATAACGCCGTCAATCAGCAGATATCTGCAAGTCCAATTCTGATATTTTATGGTCAGACTCTTTCCGTTGTTGGAAATTTCGGGTTTGCTTTTGCCGTCAAAAGCAAAAGCAGGCAGCATCAGTCCGACTCTGCCGTCACCTTTCACGGTAATTTGCAAGCCGTTTTCACTTAAGAAATAAGATGTTTCCACCCTGGCATTGTCACCCCATGAACAATTGATTTCAGCAAAAGCACTCTGATCCTGTGCCTGATGAGATTTCACCAGATGCCGGGCCTCCCGGGCGGCACCGGACAACCATTGACCTTTGTGAAAAAATTCCGGAGTAATGGCGAATGCGGTTTTCTCTTTGGCATTGACCGCATATTTCGGCATATCGGTGGCCGGCATGGCAAGTGCGATCGTGCCGGGAGCACCTTTGCGGTGCAATCTGCCCAAACCGGAAGCATCATAATTGTAATCCGCCCGGTAATCGTATTCCGCAAAATAATTTCCGGCCCGGAGAAAAAGTTTGTGAAAATGCTCGGAACTCTGCCAGGTTTCGCCGGAAACATCATCCGGTTCTTCGGCCGGGATATTCTCATCGCAAAAAAGGTATGCCACATACAAAAACGAAGCGGCAGTTATCATATATTTATCAAAATAAGCATAACGTTCACAACCGTACCGGGTGGAACGGGGGAACGAATTTTTAACATGGGTGATCGGCTGCTGGCGAAGCCAGAGTTCAATATTGTCCAACGCGCGCTTCACTCTGCCTTTGAAGCGGGATGCAGTCTTCATATCGCCGAGTTTGGCATAGCGGGCGGCTTCATATTCCAGAATCAAGGCAGCGTGGGCTTCATTATGCAGGAACTGGTTGCTTCTTCCGCCGTAGGGGATTTCCCCGCTGACGGAAAGCATTTTCAAAGTGAGAAGTCCGGCGCGCTTGAGTGCATCATCCCATCTTTCAAAATATTCTCCGCGATAGCCGAAGTGGAACAGCAGAGCGAACAATCCCCTGGTGACCAGATCGTAAACCATCGGTTCATGGGGATCCCGGTACATACCGTTGACATCGACAAACTGCCACTGAGATGCCGCCTGATCATTGATGAATTTGAGATCCGGCTTGGCAACATTGATATGATAACGCATCCATTCGCTGACCATGGTAAATGCCGCCCAGTTATGAACTTTACTGTCGGGGGCGGTGGCATAAATGCGGTAACACTTGTCAACGGTGACTTTTTCCAGAGCGGCTTTCCAGCGTTCGATCTGTTCATGCGGGAAAGTCTGATGCTTCTCCAGTTCCAACAGCACAAAAATGATCTCTTTGATACTGAATTCATTGGCGGCCATTTTGCGAATCGGGATCTCTCTGCTGCAAAGATCCATCATCCGGACAAATTGTTCTTTAAGATCGGTACGCTTGCCGTGAGCAATCAAAATACCGATATTGGCGGTGAGCCGGGGGAAGCCATGCTCTTTGAGTCCGTTGGCGTTCACCTCATTGTAGTATTGCTCAATGTGTTTGTTGGTGTAAGCAGAAAGAACTTTCTCCATCAAAGTGATATATCGCAACTTCGGCATCATTTCTCCTCCGACAAGATTAAAAAAAAGTACAGTCATAAACAAAACAGTGAAAATAAATTTCATTCCGACGACCTCCCCGGCAGTAATTTTCACAGACATAACCTTAATTAATATAGCCCGGAAACATAAATTTTACAAACTCCAGCCGGCAAAAATCCCTGCACACAGAGACGGACTGACACCCCCAAAAAAATCAGGATGCCGCCTGAAAATCCTGCTTTTCATTTGCAAATCCCGGTTGGTGCAATTATATTATGGTCGTCATGCAGATCTTTCATCACAGATAATTGATTCATCAAGGAATAAAAAATGAAAAAGATTTTTATTTGCGGCCATCGCGGATTCCCGGCCAAATATCCCCAGAATACCCTGCCCTCTTTTGCCGGAGCCATTGAAGTCGGATGCGACCGAATCGAATATGACCTTCACTGGACCGCCGACCGCCGGCTGGTCGTCTGCCACAACGCCACCGTGGATGCCACCTCAAACGGAACCGGAAACATCGCCGACATGACCTTTGACGAGATCCGTAAACTGGATTTCGGCAGCTGGAAAGATGAACGTTTTGCCAATACACCGATCCCGGAATTCCGGGAACTTCTGGAGTTAACAACCTCCCGGAATCCGCAGCTGTTTCATCTGGTGGAGCTGAAAGTCGATTCCGTAGAATATACCGAAGCGGTACTCCGGGAGCTCGCCGAATTCAACATGGACGGACACTTCACGCT
>JAZRNP010000402.1:0-3836 GCA_045648225.1 Victivallaceae bacterium
CCGGTGGGAGTATCGAGCTGGATTTTGGCTTTTTTGACGGCGAGATTGAGAATTTCGCTGGGGTGTCCGGTTCCGTCGATCACATTTTCAGCGATAACGGTCAGGGGATCAACGTGCAGTCCCAAACGTTCAACGCAAGTCCAGTTGATAACCAGACCATTGACCTTGCCGTTTTTGAAGACAAGATCTTCCACGCTGACTGAGTTGAAAATTTTAGCTCCAGCTTTCAGAGCCCCGAAAATGAGACCGCTTGCCATTTCCACCGAATCCAGAGTATGGAATCCGGGAGCATCGCTCAACTGGCAGTGAGTAATTTGAAAATCATCCAGAATATCCAGAGCTTCGTCCTGAACGACAACTTCATTGAAAAGCATTCCGCCGCCCCAGGTGCCGCCGCCGGGAGCCAGTTTGCGTTCAAAAATGGCGACTTTCAGTCCGGCTTCCGCCAGATAACGGGCAGCGACGAGAGCAGAAGGTCCGCCGCCGACAATGGCGACATCGAGCGTCAGGCCATCAATGAGTTTCTCGCTGAATTTGCTGATGATTGCTTTGGTGATGATGTTTTCCTGTGACATACCGGAAATCCTTTCTGGAGCATTTTTACGCTCCGGTTCCGGGCATGTCGGCGCACTGAAGCACCTTCAAAGCAAAGTGTAACAAAAATGTTTTTCATTTTCTCATTCCTACGCCGGCATTACCCGTTTCAGGTTCAAAGGGTTTGATCTCAGCCGTTGTCACCGCGACAACAGCACCCCTGTGTTACAATGTTCATAATATACCACTCTTGAAAAGAAATGTCAAATCGTTTTTTGACAAAACCATGCCGGTACGGAAAGTTGCACTTGGAGGAGAACTGTTATGGATCTCAAACCCTGTTATTGATTTTTCCGGCTTTACGGGTTATATTATGAACTTGCACATTTTATAAACTGAATAGGGGAGTGTCAGCACGATGGCAATAATCGTTTTTTGTTTATTGGCAGTTTTGTTGGTAGTGGGAAAAACTTTGCGGGTAATGATCCCGTTTTTACAGAGATGTTATCTGCCAAGTTCCGTTATCGGCGGCGTTGTCGGGTTGATAATATTCCAGTGTTTTCCCGGAATTTTCCCGGCAGAATACATTTCAGCCATCAGCAAAATCCCCGGATTTATGATCAATGTGGTCTTTGCGACACTTTTTATCGGAGTGGTGACCCCGCCGCTGCAGACGATTTTCCGTACAGCATTTCCGCAGCTGTGCTTTGGACAGATGCTGGCCTGGGGGCAGTATGTAGTCGGCTTTGCGCTGGTTGGATTTGTTCTGATCCCGCTTTTCGGAGTCAATCCGGGATTTGGAAATCTGATTGAAATCGGATTCCAGGGCGGACACGGAACAGTCGGCGGTATGGCGGAATCTTTCCGCAGCTTCAATTGGGAAGACGGCATCGCGCTCGGTTACACCGTAGCTACCGCCGGCATGGTGATCGGTGTTACCGTTGGAGTACTGCTGGTCAACTGGGCCGGGCGCAAAGGCTATGTCAAAAACATCCGTAATTTTGAAGATCAGAATAAATTGCAGCAGCAGGGCATCTACCACCATGGCGAACGCCCTCATGCCGGATGGCAAACCGTTTATTGTGATTCCATCGACAGTCTGGCCTGGCACATTTCGCTGGTGGGAATTGCCATTCTGGTGGGTTTCGGTATGCAAAAGGGGCTGCAGATCGCTGAAATCAAACTTTTCCCCAATGCAGAATTGCGTATTTTAAAGGGTTTCCCGCTCTTTCCGTTCTGCATGATCGGCGGTCTGCTGCTGCAAAAGAGCAGTCGGCTGCTTAAAACAGACCGGTTGATCGACCACGCCCAAATGCAGCGTATCGCCGGAGCGGCACTGGATTTTCTGGTGGTATCCGCCATGTCAACGATCAAGCTTTCGGTGGTGATGAAAAACTGGCAGGCACTGCTGATACTGATTGTTACCGGTGCACTTTTCTGTGTTGCGATGGTAATTCTGGTGGCCCCCCGGCTCTTCAAAGAATCATGGTTCGAGTGCGCCATCGCCGACTTCGGACAGGCGACCGGAGTTACTGCGACCGGATTGCTGCTGCTCCGCACAGTTGATCCGGAATCCAAAACCTGTGCGGCACAGGCATTCGGATACAAACAGCTGCTTCACGAACCGGTCATGGGTGGAGGATTATGGACCGCACTGGCTCTGACACTGCTCTACAAATTGGGCTGGCAGATCATGCTGATCATCTCAACATCTGCTCTGATCATCTGGATAATCGTATCCGTTATCCACTGCAAAATGCGCAGCAAAAGCTGCTGAAAAATTTTTATTGCGGCATGGGGATCGTCTTGCAGACGCCCTGTGCCTGAAACGCATTTTTCCCGCTGGCGGTATTGAGACCCTCAACATAAAAAGAACCGTCTTCATTGAGCACGCCGGAACACTCCAGCGTCTCCTGAAATGCGGTAGTCTGGTTGAAGTTCAATTGCAAACTCTCAATACGCACCAGAGAATTACACTTCTGTCCGAGCCAGTCTTCTGTAAACATGGCATAATAGGCGTTATTCAAATGGCGGTTATAGTCGATAAAAGCAGCCGACACCCGCTGGTTCACGGGGGAGTCCAATTCAGTTTCCGGCTTTTTCAATTTATTGAGAGTTTCGCCTTGAAACCAGATCTCACCGTCATATTCCCATTGGGGAAGTCCGGTCAGATATTTGGCCGGAGATACCGGGCGGTAATTGGAGGGATTCAAGGTGAGCCAGGCACTGCCGGCAACGCCGAAACGTTTGCCGGTTTCCGCGGAACTCAGGACAAACTGACGATAGGCGAAAAGCCGGTCAAAACCGCTGGGATAGGTGGCGACCCGGATCGTTTCACCGTAATCGGGAAATTCATCCATCTGCACCCGGATCCGGGAGAGGACCCAGCTCAAATCGCTCTCCCGCAATTGTTTAAGCCCGAGCCCCAGCACATCGGCATGGCGTCCGGCGGCATCCTGAAGAATATTGAAAATGGTCCAGCTGCGGATCTTGGCATCAACCGAAAGATCGTTCAGCGGAACCGGGTAATCTACAACAAATGGCGGATTTTTCATGATTATATTATCCTGTTTTTGCAAAAATCAAAGGGGCGGCGGCACCTCGCGGACAATCTCTTGTCAAGTCAGCGAACGCTGATTTCCGGCTTCATTGCATTACGCCGTGACAAGCAGTCGAGTACACGAGTACACCCTGTCCCGGCGTAGCTTTAGCAAAGACGGATCCTTCTTCATCGCCTTGACTTGACGGCGACCTTGCCACGCGATCCATCCGCCGGGAGCAATCGACCCCGTAAAAAATGATACATGATTATTAATAAACCGTCTTTCCTATAATATAATACTTTAACTTAAAAAATCAAGCAGTTCCAGAGGACTGGCGTTTTGAGTGGGAGTGTTTGAGAGATTTTGGGAAGTTTTGAGTGGGCGATGGCTGATATGCAAACCGCCCTTTGCCGACAAAAAAACATAGCGGCTTACTCCCAAAATTTCTCAATACCTCTCAAAAATTCCCAAAATTTCCCATAAGCAGCCATTGATCCGCCTTGGGTATTGCATATGCGGCATCCCCCTTCGCCTTTGCGGCTTCGGAGGACAAGGCGAGATTGCCCACGAGCCATCCGCCGATCATTTTTCCGCTTTTTTTTCAAATTCACTTGCATAAAAAAGCAAAATGGTGTATAATAGTCACACATTGATCAGTACATTTTATTCAAACTGAAATATAAGGGGTTGTAACATCATGAAACACAAAAAAAACAATGCCTTCACACTGATTGAACTTCTGGTTGTTATTGCTATTAT
>JAZRNP010000403.1:0-8153 GCA_045648225.1 Victivallaceae bacterium
TCTTTAAATTCCGGTTTGCGACAGAACGGGCGAACTTCCTTCAAGTTTCCGGTAACGACGGCATCCACACCGATTTCTGCGGCAAGTTTTGCATCTTCAGCAGTTCGGGGTATCCATATTGCACACCACACTCCGGCATCACGCAGAGTTTTGACATCTTCTGCCGTCAGCAGTCCTTCTCTGAAAGCTTTCAGCGGCAGATTGAGACCGTAAAGTTTGTATTCGTCCCGCACTTTGAGCAGCAGTTTTACGATATCTTTCTGATTGCCGCCTGTCTCCGGAAAGCCGAAGTTACTGATAATCGTACCTTTTTTCTTTGTACTGTAGCACAGTTGAATGTGCCTCACCCGGCGTATTTGCGGGAAATCACGCATAACCTCTCGCAGTGCTCTGGTGCTCCAGGTGGCAACCATTATCCGGTCGAGGCTGATTCCTGCTTTTTCAAACATCGCCAGAGAGGCTTTGAATTTTTTCGCATTGAAAGTACCTTTGGTATCGTACCAGAATTCCGGGCACTCTTTAACTATCTCCAATGCCTCCTGTAAAGACAGAATTTTCTCCGAATCGTATCCGCCGCGCGGCACCAGAGTTTTTTCCTTGAGTTCGGCAAGAGTCTTTTGTGAAAGAAAAACGTTCCACTTCATTGCTTTTGCCATGTTCCCGTCATGGGCTATTACTGGAATACCATCCTTGGTGTAACGGATGTTAAGTTTGACCACGTCGGCTTTACGCTGCATAGCCAAACTATACGCCGCCCGCGAATATCCCGGGGCATAAGTAGATTCTCCGGAATGAGATACGCATTTTATCCCATGGGTATAATGATATTTTGGAGTTTGCTTTTTTTCAGCTGCATTGATGCTGAAAAGGACAGCTCCGGAGACGAAGATAATTGAAAATTTTCTACTGTTCAGCATACTGACGTCTCTTTCTTTTTATCAAACATCTTCTATCAAACAAGACCTTTGCATTGTTTATCTGATATTATAAGCAGCTTTTTTATTACAAGCTCAACTCTATACTAGCACAATATGATGTATTTGTCAAGGAAAATTATGACATTTTTATGCTACAACTCTTTTGTCCGGAAATTTTTACAGGACAACAGCTGGCGTGCCACGTTGCCGCAAGCTCTTTTTCTCCGATCGCTTCGGCGAGGCGGGCGATATAGAGTGCGCTCAACGCCTGCTATGCCTCCGCCGCAAACGACGATGTCATAATGTTTCATTTTTTCTTTTATTGATGATTATTGTTATTCTCTTTAAATTCCGGTTTGCGACAGAACGGGCGAACTTCCTTCAAGTTTCCGGTAACGACGGCATCCACACCGATTTCTGCGGCAAATTTTGCTTCTTCAGCGTTTTGCGGGTTCCACAGCGAAACCCAGACTCCGGCATCGCGCAGAGCTTTAACGTCATCAGCGGTCAACAGCCCCTGTTTGAAAGCTCTCAATGGCAGATTGAGACCGTAAAGTTTGAATTCGTCACGCTGTTTGAGCAGCAATTTTACAATATCTTTCTTGTTGCCGCCCTTTTCCGGGAAGCCGATGGTATTGAAAATCGTACCTTTTTTCTTCGTGCTATAACAGAGTTGGATGTGTTTCACCCGGCGTATCTGCGGATATTCACTCATCATGAAACGCAGCACTTTAGGGCTCCAGGTGGCGACTATCACCCGGTCGAGACTGATTCCGGCTTTCTCAAACTCTCCGAGGGTTTTTCTGAACCGTTCCTCCCGGAAGTAACCTTTGGGATCGAGTTCAAATTCCGGGGCCTCTTTGATTACTGCTAACGCTTCCGCCAGAGATACGATTTTTTCATTATGGTATCCATACTTCGGAAGCATGTTTTTGGTCTTGAGTTCTGCAAGAGTTTTCTGGTGCAGGTAGACATCCCACCCCAGCAATTTTTTCATGTTCTCGTCATGGGCCAAAACCGGGATCAGATCCTTGGTATAACGGACATCGAGTTTGAACGCATCAGCTTTGCGCTCCATCGCCAGTTTGAATGCCGCCATTGAACGTCCCGGTGCGTGTTTTGCTTCTCCGGAATCAGAAATGCACTTTATCGGATGGGTGTAATGGTATTTCGGAGTTTTGTTTTTTTCATCCGCATTGAGGCTGAAAAGAAACGCTCCGGCGGAAATGACAGTTAAAAATTTTTTACCGGTTAACACTTTGTTACCCCTTTTCTTTTATCAAGCATTTTATTGTAAACGAAACCTTTGTATTGTTTATCTGGTATTGTAAATGGTTGATAATACCATTATATCCGACAAACCTTATACCGCAGAAGTTGTTTTGTCAAGCCGGAATAAAAGAAAATCCAATTTTTTACAAATTTTCCATCCCACTGTTTTTTGCTCATTTACCGGAGTAGTGTATCATCTGTTTACCTTTTTTACAAATTATTTCCCTGCCAAAAAGAACCAGAGTAAAATCTTTTGATGCGGTTACTTCGACCACGCCCTTTTCCGGATCAGCGATCAGAGAGAACGTTTCTTTGCCCATCTTGAGATTTTTGATACCGTTACGCTTGCCGGAAGCGGGTTCCCAGACGATTTTGTTTTCCAATGCGTTGACCTCACGGATGCCCAGAATGTTTTCAATGAACATGGATATCGGACCAAGTGCCGACCAGCCGCAGAAATCCGGACGGGAGAAGTTGCCTACTTTATTGGTTGCCGGTTTGTCTTCGGTCGGAGAATACCACTCCCAGATGGAGTGAGGTTCAAAATTTTTCCATGTCCGGTACTGCAATGAAATCATCTTGCGGGCGATCTCATCGGCAAGATCCTGTCT
Source organism: Victivallaceae bacterium (assembly GCA_045648225.1). Taxonomy (GTDB): domain Bacteria; phylum Verrucomicrobiota; class Lentisphaeria; order Victivallales; family Victivallaceae; genus UBA1784. The sequence continues at coordinate 2,801 of JAZRNP010000403.1, forward strand.
GCCGTACTTTTCCAGACCTTTGACGGTCATGTAGACTTTGGGCATCCAGATCCCGCCGCGCCAGTACTCGCCGACCGGCGAGAAGCGGTGATCATCCCGGCTTACGCTGGGCAGCGGACGTTCACCGCCGAGTTTTTCCGGGTCAGCGATGACTTTTGCCAGAGCTTCAGCTTGATCTTCTGAAGCGATTTCAGCAAGCAAAGGCCACAACGAGGCCGGAGTAAGCAATTTGCAAAAGCCGCTTTCATCAATGAACCGGTCAAGATACAACTGATCTTCATTTGACCAGAAACGGTCATTGACAAATTTTTTCTGCACTTCAAACTCTTTTTTCCACTCTTCTGCAAGAGCGGTTTCACTGATCGCTTCAGCAAGACGGGAAATGTAAAGCGCACTCAATGCCTGCTGACAGGAAAGATCAATATAGTAGATTGAGTGGAAATCATCATCGCCGCGCGGAGTATTATCCATTCCAGCTTTGGCTCCGTTCCATTTGAAGCCTTTGCCGGGAACCCATTCCGCCCCGGTGATACTGGTGGCATAATCGTACAAAACTCCGGCCTTGCACTCATTGAGCCACTTGTAGTGACGCTGAAGATATTTCTTCTCCAGCAGGATCCGTTTCACCCGTTCTGTATCACCGGTATGTTTGAAATACTCATACTCCGTCCACGCAAACAGCGGCGGATTATCCGGAATATGCACTTTCAGAACCATGTGTTCCCCATCATGCATTACCCGGTAAAAGTTATCCAGACTCTGGATGCCGGGGAAAACTTCTGCGGCATAACGGCAGAATTGCACCATGAAACAACTGTCCCAGATCCAGATTTTGTGACAGCGTACCCCCTCATTCATATAAGGAGAAACCGGGGCGCCGCGGGTGGAAAAGATGTGCGTCCAAGCCGATTGCCAGGCGGTATAGTAAAGATTCACCCAATCCGGATTTTCCTCATAAAGTACTTCCGGAACCTGTGAACGATCCATTTCAGATGTGTTCCAGGAAAAAAGCGGGATTTCCGGTTTGTTTTCTCAACCGGGATTGCGGGTGAGAACGGCATGGAAGACCGGGTAGGCGTTTCCAAACTTTTCCAGACGGATCTTCACCGGCTCACCGGATTCAGCAAGCGGCATGGAAAATACGCCGTTTTCATCAAATTCGACAACAGTTGTTTTACCGTCGCACGTGAGCGTGAATTTTTTTGCCGCATCTGTTGCTCCGTGGATGATCAATTCTTTTCCCCTTTTCAGCTCCATTTCAATAAAGCCGTTGGGGAAGACCCGGTTGCCCGCCCAGCGTGAGGGCAAGCCGTTATGCAATACGCTGTGCGAAGCGTGCATATAACGGTAAATGCGCCAGTCATCGGTTATTCCTCCGGTGATAATACCGTCTTCACAACCTTTGAGGAACTGCTTTTTTGCTGCGTATTCCGCCGGGAACTCCTGCAAAAGTTCCTGACAAATCGTTGCCAATGGTTCAATGACCAGCTCTTCAATGGTACGGTTCAACTCTTTGGTACGGTGTTCCAGACCGTTGATAACTTCGCGTTTGATCAATTCGACCTTGTGTCCGGCAAGGCGGTCAAATTCACGCATCGCAGAAGCAACCTGCGCTTTGAGGTGCGGATGATCCTCCTTTTCCCACTCCATATCGTCAAAGTAACTGATGAAACACAAAATCATCTCTCTTACCGCCCGGGTGACAACAGGAGCGTTTTCCCAGAGGCGATGACGGAAGTCATCGGCAGGCAGATCCAGACTTTTCAAAAGTGCAAGTCCTTTATCTGCCAGTGCCACGGCGTTGTTTTTCTCTTCAAAGATCGCAGATCTGCCCGGACTTTTACGTTCAGTCAATATTGACCAGATGCCTCTGCCGTTGATCAACGTGCGTCTGCCCTCGGCAAAGAGTCCGAAAATAAACGCGGCTTTGATATACTTCATTGAGTAGTTGCCGTGAAAAAGTACATGACCATCGATGTAATAGGTTTTTTTCACGATTTCCCAGCCGAGCTTATCCAATTCGATAAGTGCATCGCGTTTGTCCGCAGGGTAGTGCTTTTCGTACCACTCTTTGCGGATCTCATCGGCGGTGATATTTTCGTCTTCCAGTGCGCGGGCGTAGGCATAATAGTTGATTTCATAAAGGTCAAAAATGCAGTTGCCACGGCGATCCACCCGGATCACGAAGCGGTCAACTCCCGCCTCCTGTCCCTCCCGGACGTAGCGCACCAGATTGTGAACGTGTTCAAAAGGCATATTGCCCTGGCCCATGAATTCACCGACAACTTCACATTCTGCAGAGAGCGTGAAACCGGAACTTTGCCGCAAAAAGGGATTCTTCGGCAGGAACGGCACAAAATCGTAAGGGGTGATCTTGGTTTCAATTTCAAATTTGTGCCTGCCTTCAAGTGCTTCAGCTCCGGCGAGAATGGTTTCGTAATCTTCGGCAATGGAGCCAAATGAGCGCATAATGAAACGTTTGCCCCGTTTCTCCAACTCGGAAGCGAAAATGCTGATGATAAAACTCACCACCTCTACCGGAGGATATTTCTCCGTATTTGAGTTATGGATGGCTGAATAATCTGCTTCGGTCAATGTCAGCACCAGACCGTCAAGAGTCGGTACATTTTCAAAAGTTTTATCCAGCTTATAACGGATCAGATCAGCAAATGCGTTACCGGTAAGATCGAATTCACCGTCAGCATCCAGCAGTTCCGGCATATCCTCAAGCAGACCGGGCGGCAGCATCACTTCGCGATGCCAGAGATAGACCGCTTTGCCGGCGGCGTGGGATGCAGCAAGAATTTCATTGAGCTTGCACTGATTATCAGCAACGATCTCCTGATCCCAACTGGCGAAGGCTGCCGGAAATTCCCGGTAGTTCACCAGTCCATCCAGACCGCCGTACGGGGTATGGCATTGACCGCAGATTTCAAAGCTGTCAACCTTGTAGTTTGCTTCTGCTGCTTTTTTTACCAGTTTTTTCACATAATCCGGATCCAGTGGTGTCGGATGCATCAAACTCCAGGTAATTTCCGGATGTTTCATAATTATTTCCCTTCCAATTCAAGTTTCCAGACCGGTCGTTTGCGGAACTGAGTTTTGAATTTGCGCTTCAATACGCCCTTTTCTTCCAGATGCACATAACAGGCGGTGTCACACATTCTGCCGCACATACTGGCGACAAAAGCGTGCTTATTGGGTGGATAGAAGTTGATCTGGTCGATGATCTCTCTTGCATGTTCCGGCGTCAAATCGGCAACACCTGCGATGATTGCCAACCGCTCGGGATCATCGGCAAAAGCATCCGGAGGCATGAAAGGGTTGCGGGTACGGTTTGCGCCTTTGTAATAGGCGGCGCACTGCCAACTGTCACGCTTGCCATTTTCGCTCAAGGCGTGACCGGGACACGCTTTTATACACTCTTTGCAGTTATCGCAAAGGTGCGGCGTGACCGCTTCATCGGCGGGCAGTTCCGCATCGGTGATGATGAATCCCCACCGCTGATTCGGCCCGAAATCATCGGTCAGAATGGAACCGGACAAACCGATTTCACCCAGTCCGCAATCGGCGGCACATTTCTCAAAATCCAAAGTGATTTCGGCATTTACATTGCGATAGACTTCGTTGTAATCGACCTCAAAATTGGTGCTGTCATCATTGGAAATGAGCAGCTGGCGTTTCTGGGGAAGTGCTTCAAAGCCTGCCTCTTCCAGAACCGCACAGCCGCGAAGCAAAGCACCGGGGATCATCACCTCTTCCAGAGTTTCCACACTGGTTGAATACTGGTAAAATACAGTGCCATCTTCAATGCCGCGCCGGGTTCCGCGCAACTGACGGAATGCGACACAAATGACGGTTTTTGCTTCCGGGAAAAGTTTTTTCACTGCCGGATCGCTTATTCTTTCAATATTGCCGCACACCACCAGATCGGCGGCACTCTTTTTCAATGCGGCAATGAGTTTATCTTTAAGCACTTTCATCACAGCACCCCTTTCTCTTTCAAGTGGCGGTAACACGCCATATCACACGCCTTGCCGCAGATACACGGGATATAACCGGTCGGTTTGCTCGGCAGAAAGTTGATCTTTTTATAAATCTCTCTTGCATCTTCTCTTGAGAAGTGTTTATTTCCGGAAATGATCTCTGCTTTTTCCGGATCACCGGCAAGAAAATCGTCACTCATAAACGGATTGCTCTTGTGTGCGCCGCGATAATAAACCGCACACTGCCAGGTATCAGTGCCGCTTTCGCTGACGGCATTGCCCGGACAAGCGGGGATGCATTTGCCGCACTTGTCGCAGAGCGTTTCAGCAAAAGGTGCATCAATTTCCAGCGGAGCATCGGTGATGATAAATGCCATACGGACAAAGGGACCGAGTTTCGGAGCGATCAAATGCCCGGACATACCGACATCACCCAAACCGCAAACTTTGGCGGCAAAGTTGTAATCAATGATCACATCGGGAGCCGGTTTGCCCGGGGCGACCGGTTCGGCATGGATAAGTTCGTAGGTATCGACAAGTTCGGGGTTTGTGGTCTTATCACCTTTGATACGCAAGTTGGAAACATTGCGCTGCAAACAGGCATCGAATCCCTCGTTTTCGATCAAAGCCCCCATTTTCAAGAGGAAAATTTCGCTCATATCTTCATCAATATACTTCACACCGACAGAAGTGTACTGCATGAACTGATTGCCCTGTTCCATCGTGCGGTACAAGGCTCTGGGAACACGGAAAAGAAAACCGATGATGGTTTTTGCATTGGGCAGAATACTTTTCGGATCACGCTGCGGATCGCAGTTTTCAAAAAGGGCAATATCGCCGATACCGACTGCGGCAGCACCGTATTCTATGGCTTTTTCTTTTATAAGTTTTGCATTAAGCATGATTTATCTCTCCATTTCCCAGGGTTTTCCGGTACGCAGCGGCTCTTTGAATCGTCCTGCCATGCAGCCGCCCTTTTTCTCCAGCATACTGACACATGCCCGGATACAGCCGCCGCATTTTGCCATATTGTAGCCGACCCAGGTCGGAAAATATTTTTCCAGAGCGAGGTAGACTTTTTTTACCGTCTTTTCATCGGCTTTGACATCAGCTTTTTCCAGAACATCAAGGTCGCCGTTTTCATTTTTATCCCAAACTTCTTTGGGGACAAAGGGGTTGAATTTTCTGCCTCCGTGAGTGTAGAAAGCATAACACTTCCACTCATCAAGTTTACCCCATTCACACACCTTGCCGCCGACATTGACCTTGATGCTCTCGGTTTTGCTCAAACATCCGCCGGGACATTCACGCACACACGCCATACAGCGGCGGCACAATGGTTCGCCATCGTAAAGCGGATCGGGTTC
>JAZRNP010000404.1:0-4019 GCA_045648225.1 Victivallaceae bacterium
CCGACGGTCCGATGGCTCAGACCTATGAACACGTGCTGCTCGCCCGTCAGGTCGGTGTGCCCGCTATCGTGGTCTTTATGAACAAAGTCGACCAGCTCGATGACCCCGAACTGCTCGAACTCGTTGAAATGGAAATCCGCGACCTGCTCAACAAGTACGATTTCCCCGGCGATGACACCCCGATTGTTCCGGGTTCCGCTCTCAAGGCTGTTGAAGCCGAAGGTAACCCCGACAGCCCCGATACCAAACCGATCTTCGATCTGATGGACGCTGTTGACAGCTTCATCCCGCAGCCCGCCCGTGCTACCGACAAACCCTTCATCATGCCGATCGAAGACGTGTTCAGCATTGAAGGTCGTGGTACCGTGGTCACCGGTCGTGTCGAAGCCGGTATCATCAAAGTTGGTGACGAAGTCGAAATCGTCGGTATCAAAGATACCACCAAGACCACCGTTACCGGCGTTGAAATGTTCCGTAAGCTGCTCGATCAGGGTGAAGCCGGTGACAACATCGGTTGCTTGCTCCGCGGCACCAAGAAAGAAGATGTCTCCCGTGGTCAGGTTCTTGCCAAACCCGGCAGCATCACTCCGCACACCAAGTTCAAAGGCGAAATCTACGTCTTGAGCAAAGAAGAAGGCGGACGTCATACCCCGTTCTTCAACAACTATCGTCCCCAGTTCTACTTCCGTACCACCGACGTCACCGGTACCATTACCCTGGCTGACGGCGTTGAAATGGTGATGCCCGGCGACAACACCTCGATCTCTGTCGAGCTGATCGCCCCGATCGCTATGGAAAAAGGACTTCGCTTCGCTATCCGTGAAGGCGGTCGTACCGTTGCTTCCGGCCGCGTGACGGAAGTTATTGAATAAGATCCAGGGTAATACCTGAGTCTGAATCGGTCCCGGACCGCCGGCAACGACGGTTCGGGATAATCTGTAAAAATACAAAATTGTAACTTTAGAGTGTAGAAATGGCGCGTGAACTTGTTATCATGGAGTGCACTGAGTGCAAACGTCGCAACTATACGACGATGAAAGAAAAGCGCAACACTCCTGAGCGTCTGGAAAAGAAGAAATATTGCCCCTTCGAGCGCAAGCACACTGTGCATAAAGAAACGCGCTGACGCCGGGAAGTTTCGATATCCCTGGAGGAGAGTAGCTCAGTTGGCTAGAGCAGCGGTCTCCAAAACCGCAGGTCGTGAGTTCGAGCCTCACCTCTCCTGCCAGTATTTTTTTAGTTTTTAATTGATAAACAACGTTGAGGAACTCTGGATGGGTAAAAGTAAAAAAGGCGGTATCATTGCCGGTTTCGATGCCGGAATGGGAAAAATCCGCCGTTTTATTGCCGATACGATCGCAGAACTCGGCCGTTGTTCCTGGCCCAGCCGCCGGGAACTGTTGGAGTCGACTGTTCTGGTCGTTGTCGCCATGGTGATCCTGGCCCTTTTTGTGGCAGGAGTTGATGAACTGGCGATGAAGTTGATCCGTCTGGTAACGGTCCGCAACGCCTGATATATAATTTGAGTTTGGAGCTTTGACAAGAGATATGGACGCTACAATGGAAATGCAGGACGATCGTGGTCAGTGGTTTGTTGTACAGACTCTGTCCGGTCACGAAAACAAGGTGCGTGATACCATCAACCGTCAACTCCGTCAAGGGGATCTGGTTCCGGTTTATGAAGCGATGATCCCGGTTGAGCGCGTGATGGAGATCCGTCGCGGCAAAAAGGTGCAGGTCACCAGAAAATTTTTCCCCGGCTATATTCTGGTTCGTATGGACCTCTATGATGAAGAGGGCCGTATCGATGAAAAAGCCTGGTATTTTGTCCGCAGTGTTCAGGGTGTGCTCGGTTTCCTCGGTGGAGAGAACCATCCCACTCCTCTGACTCAGCAGGAATTTCAGGATATGAATCCGACCCTCGGTGAAGACACTCCCCAGCCTGCGCTGGTTATCGGTGTCAAGGTCGGTGATATCGTCAGCATCAAAGATGGTGCATTTATGGGTTATGAGGGTAATGTTCAGGCGATCGATGAAACCCGCGGCCGGCTTACGGTCGTGATTTCGATCTTCGGACGTTCCACCCCGGTAGATTTGGAGTTTTGGCAGGTCGAGCAGGCTGTTTGAGTCTGTTCGGAACTTTAATTAAAGAGGTGACAACCGTTTCGGGAGAATCCCTGTCAGTTCGTACCGCATCGGTGTCGTAATTAAGGAAGTAATCATGGCAAAGAAGGTTACAGGCTTGATCCGCTTGCAGATCCCGGCTGGTGCCGCCAATCCGGCTCCTCCGATTGGTCCCGCACTTGGTGCCGCAGGTTGCAACATTATGGAGTTCTGTAAGCAGTTCAATGCCGCCACTCAAGCTCAGAGCGGAACGGTTATTCCTGTCGTGATCACGGTCTATCAGGACCGTTCTTTCACGTTTATCTGCAAGTCGCCCCCGGCCGCTGTGCTGGTGAAGAAGGCGGCTGGTCTTGCTTCCGGCGCTCACAAGCCCGGCAGCGAAAAAGCGGGTAAAATCACCCGTGAGCAGATCCGTGAAATCGTTCAGATCAAGAAGGAAGATATCAACGCCCGGAGCGAAGAAGCGGCGATGCGCATCATCGAAGGAACCGCACGCAGTATGGGAATCGAGGTGGTCGATGCGTAGAAGTAAACTGTACAAAAAGCAGCTTGAATCTCTCGGAGATCTGCAGCTGCGGCTCGGTGTCGCCGACGCTATCGGAAAACTCAAGGCTCTGCCCGGAGTTAAATTCGATCAGACCGTCGAAGTAGCGATGAAACTGGGTATTGATCCGCGTAAATCTGATCAGACCGTTCGCGGTGTCGTCCCGATGCCCCGTGGTACCGGTAAATCTGTCCGGGTCGCGGTGGTTTGCGACGGTGCTCAGGCTCAGGAGGCCCAGGAGGCCGGAGCCGATGTGGTCGGATACGAGGATTTGGTTCAGAAGATTAAAGACGGTTTTCAGGATTTCGACACCCTGATCGCCACTCCGGAAGCGATGAAGATGGTTCGTCCTCTTGGTCGTCAGCTCGGACCGCGCGGTTTGATGCCGAACCCCAAAACCGGTACTGTTACCGATGCTGTCGGTGCTGCGGTGCGTGAGGCGAAAGCCGGACGTGCTGAGTTCCGTGCTGATCGTGGTGCGTGTATCCACGTTCCTATCGGTAAACTTTCTTTTGAAACCGAAGCTCTTCAGGAGAACTTTGATGCTCTTGCTGATGCGATTCAGAAGGCCCGTCCGGCATCTGCCAAGGGTACCTATATTCTGTCTTGCACCATCTCCGGAACGATGACCCCCGGTCTCAAAATCAACCTCAAGGAACTGGCGAAGGTGGCGAAATGAGAATTGAAAAACAATTTCTGGTTCAGTCGATCGTCAATGCGGTCAAGGAATCTGACTTCGTTTACTTCGTCTCCTATGCCGGTTTGAAGGTCAAAGACTTTTCCGACCTGCGCAATCAGATCGCCGATCAAGGCGCATTCTGCCAGGTTCAGAAGAATTCTCTGATCAAAAAAGCGGCTGCTCAGCTTGAGTTGAGTGGTGTCGAAGCTATCGACCTCACCGCCAGTACCGCAATGGTTTACGGCAAAGGTGATTGCAGCGCAGTGGCCAAGCTGCTGCTCGAGTTCGGCAAAAAGAACGAACAGGTCAAGGCCAAAGGTGGTTATATGGATGGCGCGGTGCTGTCCAAGGCAGAAGTTGACGCTCTGGCTGATCTTCCCGCCAAACCGGTGCTTCAGGCGATGTTGCTTGGCGTCCTCCAGGCGCCTGCGCGTAACCTCGTCACGGTTCTCAATGCCAAGACTGCGAGCATCGTGAATGTGGTCAACGCCTACAAAGACAAACTTGAGAACGCAAACAACTAATATAAATACAGGAGGCATTTAAGATGTCTGAAGAAAACAAAATGGAAGAATTCGTTTCCTATATTGAGAACATGACCGTTTTGGAACTCTCCAAGCTGGTCAAGACCCTTGAAGAACGTCTCGGTGTCAGCGCTGCTGCTCCGGTCGC
>JAZRNP010000405.1:0-12989 GCA_045648225.1 Victivallaceae bacterium
CTTCTTCGGCACGGCGGGGGGAACAGGTGCGTACCACGGCATCCAGCAGCGAATTTACTGCTTCCTCGTGAAAAATATTGGCATTGCGGAAACTGTACAAATAGAGTTTGAGTGATTTGCTCTCGATGCAGAGTTTGTCCGGCACATAACGGACGGTAAGGTGTCCGTAGTCCGGCTGACCGGTCACCGGGCAGAGCGAAGTGTATTCCGGGCAGTCGAATTCGATCACATAATCCCGGTCGGCATAAAGATTGTCGAAACATTCCAGTTTGGCTTCGCCCGGATTTTTCGGATAACGCCGCTCGGAATCGCTCAACAGTGTAAGTTTGTCAAATCTGCTTTTATCGTTGATTTCTGCCATAACTCCTCCCGCAAATGGATAAAATAATTGTATCAACAGATAATATAGCACGTTTTATTGTCAATCACCACCATTTTTGAAAAAATTTCCAATATTTCGGTTGACAACCGCAGAGAAAAAGATTAAATTAACCTTGACGAATCTATCATTTTTACAAGGAGCATACTTTTATGGCATTTATCAACTTCTGTTTCAAATCAGCACTGCTGGGTAAAGCAGTCAATCTGAATGCAGTGATCCCCCAGTGCAGCTGGAATCAGGAATGCCGGTACGGAGAAACTGCAAATAAACGTTATCCGGTGATTTTTCTGCTGCACGGACTTTCGGATGATTACAGTGCGTGGATGCGTTACTCCTCCATTGAACGCTATGCCAATGAATACAATGTTGCCGTGATTATGCCTGACGGCGGCAGAAGTTTTTATACCGATGCTGCCAACGGATTTCCCTATTGGAGTTTTATTTCAGAGGAACTTCCGGCAGTTGCGGCGGAAATGTTTCCGATTTCGCTGAAGCGGGAGGATTGTTTTGCCGCCGGATTGTCCATGGGCGGATACGGGGCTCTGAAACTGGCTCTGCGTAACCCGGAACGTTTTGCTGCTGCCGCTGCACTTTCTCCGGTCGTTGATCTGGAACGCCGCTTCAATGCTCCGGAATCGGCCCCCTGGAGACGGGAACTTGAAAACATTTTTGTTTCACCTGTTGAAGCCGAAAAAAATGGGAATGATCTCTTTACTCTTGCCCGGGATGCGGTCGCTGCCGGAAAACCGCTGCCCCGGCTGATCTCCTTTTGCGGCACTGATGACTTCATGATCGAAGACAACCGCAAGTTCAACACTTTTATGAAAAAGCTGGATTATCCGGAGTTTCACAGTTTTGAATATCCCGGAAATCACAACTGGAAGTTCTGGGATACCCATATTCAAGATGTCTTCCGTTTCTTTTTCAACTGCAGTTTACCTGAAAATTGATCGTGAAAAATCCTGCCGTATTTCAACATATTTTTCCTTGCCGCAACATCTTCTTTGCCGGTGAAACGGTTCGTTTTCAACTTTCCGGCATCCCGGGAGAGCTCCGGGGCAAGGCCGTGGTGCGTACCAATATCGGCCGTGCGGCCAATCGCCGCCGGGAAATAATAGAACACACGGAAAACAACCGGCATATCCGCAATTCCGACTGGCATGATGTTGAAATGATACCGGATCAGGAGCCCGGAAGCTATTTTCTGGTTCTGCCGCTGGCTGAAAGCGGGATTTTTGAGGCCAAATGCTGTTTCCTGCCGGAAAACAATGCTCCGGCGTTGTGGCCGGCGTCCGGTAATTTTCAGATAAAAGTCGAACCGGCGGCTTGTATTTCCGGCAACAGTATCTATTGTGCTTTTGTCCGGCAGTGGAACAACTTTATGCGATTGCCGCACTCTCCGGCGATGCCGGAACTGGAAACGCTGGATGCCGCCGGATTTACCGTTATTCCGCCTTCGGGGACATTCCGCAATCTGATCCGCCATCTGGATCATATTTTTGATACCTTGAATTGCCGGATACTCCAATTGCTGCCGATACATCCGATCCCCGGAAGCTATGGACGGATGGGCCGTTACGGAAGCCCCTTTGCCGCGACCGATTATTTTGCGGTGGAACCGGCTCTGGCGGAATTTGATGAGTCTGCAACTCCGATGGAACAATTTGAAGAGCTCATCCATGCCGTACATTGCCGCCGCGGCAGAATTTTTATGGATATACCGGTGAATCATACCGGCTGGGCATCCAAACTGCAATGTGAACATCCGGATTATTTTGTCCGCAATGAGAACCGTAAATTTGAAAATCCCGGAGCCTGGGGGATCGTCTGGTCCGATCTCTGCAAATTGGATTACAAGCGCAAAGAGATCCACGAACTGATGGCTAAGGTGTTTTTATTCTGGTGCCGCCGGGGAGTTGACGGATTCCGTTGCGATGCCGGGTATATGGTTCCGGGCAAGGCGTGGGATTATATTGTTTCCCGGGTAAAAGAGGAGTATCCGGATACCGTATTTCTGCTTGAGGGTCTGGGCGGTCCGTTGTCTGTTCAGGAACAGCTGCTTTCGTCAAGCGGATTGGATTGGGGATATTCAGAGCTGTTCCAGAACTTTTCCCGGGATGAGATATCCCGCTATCTGCCCTATCTCAACGAAACCGGCAACCGGGCGGGGACACTGGTAAACTTCGCTGAAACTCACGACAATGACCGCCTCGGAGCCCGGGGAAAACGCTTTGCCAAACTGCGTTTCATGGTCACTGCATTGCTCAGCCAGCATGGCACATTCGGCTTTGCCAACGGTGCGGAATTTTTTGCTGCAGAAAAAATCGATGTCCATGGCTGCGGAGCTTTGAATTTCGGAAATCCGGATAATCTGCTCACCCTTATTTCCAAATTGAATATTCTCCTTGCCACCCATCCGGCATTCGGAACCGGAGTCGATGTCCGGCTTATACAGCAGAATGAAGGCGACTGCATCGCCGCCTGGCGCAGTGGAAAAGGTATTCCGCCGCTGTTGATCCTGCTCAATCTGGATTGTTCAAAATACACCGAGGTTCATTTTAAAAATACCGGATTCATCCGGGGAACCGATCTGCTTACTGCCAAACCGGTAAGTTTCAATAAACTCAGTGAAAATGATCTGTCGCTGATGCTCGCTCCCGGAGAAGGATACTGCATAAGTTTTGATGGCAGTGTGCTGCCGGATTCGCCGGAGGATATTTCATCTTGCCGCAATGTGTGTGCTCAAAAGGCGATGGCTATGGCCCAGAAAGCGGCACTTCACTTTATGACTCTGGAAGAGGCCGCCGCCGTTGACGGAGCTGAAATGCGGCGTGATCCATGGAAATTTGTCGCCGATTGTTCAGGGCAGAATCCTCCACCGGTGACCGTATTCAATTATCCGGCAGACTGCCGCCGTCAGGTGATGCTGCCGGTGAACGATGTATTGCTGATAAAAAGTCCCGGAGCATTTTCCATCGACATCCGGGATGGGAAAAAGACCATTGTTCATGCCGACAGTCTCCCCTTTATCGGAGTTGACGGCGAATTTGCTCTGCTCCCCATACCGGAAAACGATTCTGCATTTGAGCATCCGCTGGAATTGCTCATAACTTCCTATGCCGACGGGAGCGCGACGGTGTCTTCAGCCCGACTGCTCCAGCTGCCCGACGGAAGTAAGCGGAGGATCCATTTGAGTACCCAGCACAATGCGGCTTCGCACACCGTATTCGGCTCCAACGATCTTGGCGGATATGCCATGTTCAATGCCGTCCCCGGGAAGATCAACAGCAAATATGATGCTGTACTTGCCGCCAATATCAATTGCAGCTATCCGCAGGATCGCCGGATCATGTTCACCGGCTTCCGGGCGTGGCTGGTTATAGATGAATATTCCCATGAGCTTTCCAATGCCACTTTGGAGGAGTTTACCGCTCACCCTGACAACCGGGCTTCGCTGCTTTTTGTCCTGCCGGATGGACGGGGCGGATTTTCCCGGGTTTCTCTGGATTTTGCCATGTGCAGGAATGCCGACCGGGTTTTTCTGCGCTTCAGGCATCTGGATAATGGAGGTTCTGAAAAACTCCGCGGCAGGTTGATCATCCGTCCTGATCTGGAAGACCGGATCAATCATCAGATCACCCGGGCGTGTGACGGAGCGGAACATCACTTCCGGCGGAGTGTGAAAATCTTGCCGGACGGATTTGATTTCCAACCGGAGAGCCGGAGACTTTCACTCCGGGTCAACCGGGGAAGTTTCAGCAGTGCTCCGGAATGGCGTTATATGATCGATCTGCCGCAGGAACGGTACTACGGTTTGCCGGATAAGACCGATCTTTTCAGTCCGGGGTATTTCAGTGTGCCGCTGGATTCCGGGGAAAGCGTTGTTCTCGGAGCCGAAGCGGTCGGAATCACTCCGGAAGCCGGTCCCGTAAAAGAACTTTTTGAAAATTTTTCCGAAGAGATCTTTACGCCATTGGCCACCTCCGCAACTCCCGGCAAACTGGCTCTGCCGGTGTTGTCAAGATTCATTGCCCGGCGGGATGAACTCGGTACGGTCATCGCCGGATATCCATGGTTTCTGGATTGGGGCCGGGATACGCTGATCGCTCTGCGCGGAATGGTGAAGTTTCCGGAATTTCATGAGCAATGTTCCCAGATACTGCGCCGCTTCGCCGCATTTGAACAAAATGGAACCATTCCCAATATGATTTGCGGCGGTAATGATTCCAACCGGGATACCAGTGATGCGCCGCTTTATCTGATTATTGCACTGCGGGATTATATCGCTGCATCCGGAGACCGGGATATTCTGGATGCCGTTTGCGGGACCCGGAGTTTCCGGGAGGTGATCGACTCCATTGTGAACAATTACAAGCAGGGAACTCCCAATGGGATATTCATGGATCCCGAAAGCCGCTTGCTCTACAGTCCGCCTCACTTCAGCTGGATGGATACCAACTATCCGGCCGGAACTCCCCGGGCCGGATATCCGATTGAGATCCAGTCGCTCTGGTATGCCGTGCTCAAATGGAGAAATGATCCGGATGCCGAAGTGGTGGCGCACTCCATTGAAAAGTACTTTTTCCGTGATGGCAAGGTGTCTGATTGTCTGCATTGTGAACCGGGTATTCCGGCATCTGAAGCGATTCCGGATGACCATGTGCGCTGCAATATGCTGACTGCGATAACTTACGGTGCCGTGAATGACCGGGCCTTGCGATGCCGGATTCTGGAAAAAGCCGGTAATCTGCTTATCCCCGGAGCGATCCGGACACTGGATGATGCTCCGACTGAATTTCTGCTTCCAGTGGAGCACAACGGTGCATTGCTCAATGATCCGGCACACCCTTACTGCGGCAAATATCAGGGCCCGGAAGACACTTCCCGTAAAGCAGCCTACCACAATGGTACGGCATGGTGCTGGCCTTTCCCGGCATATTGTGAAGCACTTTATATTTCCGGCGGTGAAAAATCCCGTCGCCGAGCACACTCTCTGCTGTTGTCCTCGGCTATTCATTTCGAATCCGGGATCATCGGAGAGCTGCCGGAAGTTCTTGACGGCGATTATCCGCACCGTCCGGGGGGATGTCCGGCACAGGCGTGGAGTGCATCCGAATTTTTCCGGGTTCTGACGGTTTTGGAGAAAAAATGAAAATACTGCTCAAAGGATTTGTGTGCGAACCGGATTTTTCCGGAATCTCCCGGAAAACTGTGCTTATTGAAAATGAACGGATCGTTGCCGTGGAAAAGGATATTTACGGTTCATCAGCGGCAGATAAAACCTGTTCATTCAAAGATGAGATCATCGCCCCCGGATTTATTGATGCCCACGGGCATTCTGATTTGTCCGCACTCGCTTTCCCGGAATGTTCAGGGAAAGTACGTCAGGGTATCGTTGCCGAAATATGCGGAAATTGCGGCTTGTCGCCGTTCCCTGTTACCGAACATAACCGGGCTCATCTGGAGGAACTTTACAGCAATTATGCAACTGCACTGAACTGGCACGATTTCAATTCATACCGCCGGGAGATCGTCCGGCGTCAAACTGCGTTGCGGTTGATTCCGCTGTGCGGCCATAATACACTGCGGGCCGCTGTTGCCGGATATGAAACGCAGACACTTGACGGCAGGGATGTTGATGCAATGTGTCAGCTTTTACAGCAGCAGCTGGAATCCGGAGCCGCCGGATTGTCCGGGGGACTGCTTTATGTGCCCGGATGTTTTGCTGATCATGATGAAATGCTGGCATTGCTGAAAGTGGTTTCCCGTTGCCGCAAGGTGTTCACCATCCATTTGAAAAGTGAAGGCGATAAACTTCTGGAAAGTTTGTCGGAAACTCTTGAACTTGCCCGCCGCAGCGGATTGAAAAAGGTTTTGATCAGCCACCTTAAAACTGCCGGGAAAGGGAATTTTCATAAACTTGATCCGGCGTTGGAGATGATGGCAAGCTACCGGGAGCAGGGGATCGATGTCCGTTTTGACCGTTATCCTTATATCGAAAGCCAAACGATGTTGAGCGTTGTTCTCGGAGAAGCCTATTCCGCATATGGAGACAGCGAACTTGCCGCATTATTGTCCAATCCGGAAGAGCGCATCCGGGCCGTTCAGCACTTGCGGGAACTCCGTGATGATGAATATTGGAAAACCCGCCGCCTTGCCGGAACCAAAGCGGAAAAATTCCGCAGTTATCAGGGAATGTTTTTTTCTGATATCCCGTTTGATCCGGCTGAATTGATCGTCGATATATTGCAGTGCAGTGCTCCGGATTCGACGGTGGCATCGGCATCCATGTCCGCAGAGAATATGCAGAAAATCATTTCGCATGACCTCTGTCTTTTCGGCAGTGACGGCAATGCATTGCCTGCAGATGACCGTTTCGGCCGTCCTCATCCCCGTTCGTGGGGCAGTGCGCCGCTTATGGCGAGAATACTGCTGGATAACGGCGTTTCCATTGAACAGGTCTGTTGGAAAATGTCCGGGAATGCTGCGGACTTTTTCGGTTTGAACGATCTGGGGAAAATCGCCACCGGACAAATGGCGGATATCACTGTTTTCTCCCCGGAAAACGTCAATTCAAAGGCCGATTTCAGCGATCCATTCCGTTCGCCGGAAGGAATCAGATGTGTGATTTCCGGCGGGACAGTGAATTACTTTTGAATACCGCTCAACAGTACACGGACTGCGGCAGAAGGATGCGTTGATGCTTTGAGTTTTGCCACATCCATCGTCAATGCCTGCCAGTTTTCCGGGAGCTCCGCTCCGGCACTCTGTCGGGCCGCCCGGAGAGCGGCAGAATCGTTTCCGGAATCATTTTCGATGATGGTGAGCACCACCATCCCCAAACGGGTCGGCTTGTTGAATTCGAGCGTTTCTCTGGCTGATGCTGTGCGGCCGCTGCGATGCAGAGCCAATGCCAGCCGGGGAGTGTAATCTTCCGGTTTCATCTCAACGAGCTTGCGGTAATACCAGACGGCACTGCCGAAATCTCCGCTGATCTCAGCTTCGGATGCGGCTCCTGATAAAAAGCGGATCATTTCCCGGCGGCTGTCCAGCAGTGAAGCCAGTTTTTTCTCCAGTTCCGGCACCGGAGCTCCTCCGCGGGCTCTGGCAAGTTCATAATATTTTACCGCTTCACCCTTGCGGTCGGTGATCGAATCGGCCAGAAAACGGGCCAGTTCGATCAGGTTTTCCGGATCCTGCGGGGCAAGCCGGACGGCGGTGATCAGCCGTTCTTCGGCGGCACTTGCAGAGCCGGAACCGCTTTCGATCAAACCGGCGAGCAGCTGAACTTTGTCGTTGCCGGAGTGGCTTTTCAAGAGCTGATCGACAATACTTTTGGCATTACCGTAACGTTTGAGTGCGATTTGGCACCGGGCGGTTTTCACTGCCAGATCCAGACTGAACTTACCTCCGGTACGTGCTGCGCTCAAATGCGGGAGCGCACCGGCAAAATCTTTGCGGTCGTAAAGGATATGTCCCAAACGCAGATGTGCCGGACGGAAATTTTCATCTGCAAGCAGGGCCTGACGGTAATTCCAGATCGCCAGTTCGGTATTGCCATTGCGTTCTGCAACAAGTCCGGCTCCGGAAAGTTCTTCCGGAGATTCGGCGATTTTTACTGCCGGGACTTCGGCGGCGACACCCCGGCGCAACGCATCGATTTCAGAGTTGAGGCGGTCACGTTCGGCGGTAACTTCCGTATAAAGTTTGTTCATTGCGGAGATTTCGGCGGTCAGACGGTCAAGCTGAGCCTGATCGACCTTGTTTTTTAGCGCAGCACTGGAGTTGCGGTTCATTTCTGCAAGTTCGGCATTGAGTTTGCGCAAGACATTGATCTCTTCGTTGCGGCGGCGGCCGAACTCTTCGGCAGATTCGCAGCGGAGATTGAGCTGATTGATTCTTGCGGTGAATTGTTCTTTCATCTGATCGAACTCTTTTTGCAGCCGGGCATGGCGGTCATTGAGCGGGCCGAGGGCGGCGGCGGTACGGCGCAGATCGTCGATCTGGCGGCGGTATTCAGCCGGAATGACCGATTCATCACCGGACTGAAAACGTTTCAGCATGGAGTTGAGCCGTTCCATTTCAGAATTCTGGGTAGCGACCATTGTTTCCAACTCTTTGATATCCCGGAGTTTTCCCTGCAATGCGGCGATTTCTTTTTCCAGTGCGCTGCGCTTTTTGCCTGAATCCTGCAGAGAATCCTGCAGTTGTCTGATCTGGATATGCCGTTCTTTAAGCTGCATTTCCAGTTCGCCGGAGCGGATTTTAAGCTTGGCCAGTTCCGGTTCGATTGCGGCGAGCCGGAGATATTCTTTCTGAACATTTTTCAGCTGTTCCAGTTCTTTGCTGGTACCTTCCAGTTCGGCGATGCGTCTCCGGGCGGCATCTAATTCAGAACTGCGCTGGCGGAGTGTTTTTGCTTCTCCGGCGAGGCGGCGGCTTTCGGAACGCAGCTCTTCATTGAGCTGCTGTTCCCGGGTGAGAGCAGCTTTCAGGCGGTCAAGTTCAAGCAGGCGGAGCTTTACCCGGGCCAACTCTTTTTCCCGCGGTTTGGCGGCGGCGAGCAGAGCCCGGTTTTCCCGGTTTTCGGCAGTGAGAGCCTCAAAGTTGCGCTTCAGAGAATCAAATTCATGTTCAATATCTTTGAGCCGTTTGATTTCAGCATTTTGCTGATCTTTTTCGGCGATGAGCAGATTTTCCCGCTGTTTGATCTCTTTGATTTCGGTTTCGGCAGATTTGAGCTTGCGTTCAAAATCCGCATTCCGGGAGGCGGCGGTGTTGGAACTGTTACGGATCACGACCAGCTCATTTTGAAGTGTGAGCAGATCTTTTTCCAGTTTTCGGCAGGTTTCTCTGGCGATGGATGCATTGCGGAAGTCTTCACTGTCCCGGGATTCCAGCCGTTTGGCAAGGGCGGTATTACGAACCGAGAGCGTTTTCATATCATTTTCCAGAGTCTGATTGCGTTTTTGCAGATTCTCTTTATCTTTGATCAGCTGCTCAATGGCACTCCGGCCCCGATCAAATTCAGATTTCATGGAATCGAGATGCGCCTGATTGCGCCGCAGCTCTTCCTGAAGAGCAGCGATCCGATCGTTCCGGGCCGAATTTTCTTTTTCGATGGAGCTTATTTTGCTCTCCTTTTCCGAAATTTCTTTACGCAGTCCGGCGACGGCGACCATGGCGGCATTGAGTTCTGAAACTGCCCGTCCCTTTTCAGAAAGAGCAGCATTTTTTTCAGCGATTGCGGCATTTTTTTCGGCGACAGCGGCATTTTTCTCGGCGACAGCGATCTTTTTTTCCGCAATGGCAAGGTTCATTTCCGCAACGGCATTTTTTCTTGCGGCAACGGCGGCATCTTTTTCTGTTTCGGCGGCAATTTTTTCAGCTTCGGCATTTTTTCTTGCTGCAACGGCGGCATTTTTCTCTTTTTCTGCCGCCTGCTGTCCGGAAACTGCGGCCTGAACTCCGGCGAGTGCCGCATCTGCATTGGAGGTTCTGCTTTTGAGAGCATCGGTCAATTCTGAATTATGCTTCCGGGAGCGTTCCAGTTCCGCATTGAGTTCAGCAATTTTATCATTGTGTGATTGGATTTTCAGCTGCAACGTTTTCATGTCGTTGAGCAGTTTGTCGCTGGCGATTCTTTCTCTGGAAAGCACCTTTTCGGCGGCATTGCGGGCCAGTTGATTCTGACGTGCCCGGTTTTCGGCATCCTGCAGCGCATTTTCTGCGGTGACGGCCCGTTTGCGTTCCTGTTCCAAAAGCAAACGTTCTTCCAGCAGACGGCTCTGGAGAAGTTCCAGCTGCGCACTCGGTTTGGCCATGTCGGCTTCCAGCTTTTTGCATCTTGCTTCGAGCAGAGTATACTTTTCCATGGCGATCCGGCGATCCCGAACCAGATTGGTGATCTCCTGTTCAAAGTTGCGCTGAGCGTCCTGATTCTTTTTCAGTGAATCGACTTCGGCTTTGGTTTCGAGTAACTTTGCGCGCATTGCGATCAGGCTTTTTTTGCTGCGTTCCAATTCGTCATTGCTGCGCTTCAATGCCGAACGCAACTCCAATACGGCGGCGGTATCGAAGGTGTCTGTTATCACCTCTCCGGCTGTTTCGGCAGTGTTGTAAATCGGGATATCTACCTGATCTCCGGGTTTAAACTCTTTTTTTGCGACGGCGGCGGAGGGAGTGGTGGTTTTTTTTGTAACTGCTGCAGTCGCGGCCGGTTTTCTTTTGACGGCACCGAGCAGACGGCGCACTTCATTGATCCGGCGTTCGCACTCTCCGATGCGCTCTGAAATCACCCGCTGGTTCCAGTCCGGACGGGCGGAACGGACATCGAGATAATTCTTTTTGGCCTTTTCAAACAGTGAAAGTGCTTCAGTGTAGTTGCCGCGTTCAAACTGCCGTTCAGCCTGTTCACAGCTGGTGTAGCCGGAACGCCACGCATCCCATGGCGACGGTGCTGAAATCAATGTTGAACCGCAGCAGCAGAAAAGCAGCAGCAGAGCGGTTTTCAAAAATTCTTTCATTGGAGAAACTCCCGGAAACGGTGTTGATATTTATTTTCAATAGCCAAAACCAGACGGCAGAAGCCCTCCGGCGTGTATTCTTCTTCGTAGATCTGGGCGCAGCTGTGGGCCAGTGCAATGAGATCGTGGCGGTGCGGAGGGATCAGAACCCGGGATAATCCCCGGTTTTTCCCGACGAACCGGGCAAGGAGCCGGCGCAATTCATCCAATCCGCTTCCAGTGGCACTTGAGACAAATATCGCATCCGGGAACAAACCGTGCAGCCGGGCAAGTTTAAGTGCATCAGTTTCCGGATCGATCAAATCGTTTTTGTTGAAAACGATCTGGATCTTTTTTTCCTCTGCGCCCAACTCTTTGAGTACGCCGAGTGTAGTTTCAAGTTCCATATCGATATCATCACTGGAGACATCCAGTACCAGAAGCAATATGTCGGCCAGAACGGCCTCTTCCAGAGTTGATTTGAACGCTTCCACCAGCTGATGCGGCAGTTTGCGGACAAATCCCACTGTATCGGTCAGCACCATTTCCAGGTTGCCGCCCAGTTGAACTTTTCTGGCGGTCGGGTCAAGGGTGGCAAACAGCTGATCTTTGACCAGAATATCAGCCCCGGTCAATGCGTGAAGCAATGAGGATTTGCCGACGTTGGTGTAACCGACGATCGCACCCTGACAGACCGGACGGCGGATCCGGGATTTGCGTTGAGTGTCCCGCTGACGGCGAACCAGAGCCAGCTCTTCCTGCAGCTGCTGGATCCGGCGGCGGAGCAGCCGCCGGTCGGTTTCGATCTGGGCCTCGCCCTGTCCACGGTTGGAAACACCGCCGCCGCGCTGGCGGGAAAGATGGGTCCAGCGGCGGGTCAGGCGGGGCAGGGAATACTCCAGTTTGGCAAGTTCCACCTGCAGCACTGCTTCTTTTGTGCTGGCCCGATCGGCAAAAATATCCAGAATGACCTCTTCCCGGCCGATAACAGCTCCGCCGAAAAGCCGTTCCCAATTCCGCTGTTGAGATGGTGTGAGATCGCTGTCAAAAACGATGACATCAGCTTCGCACTCCTGCGCCAGCTGGGCGATTTCCTCTGCTTTACCGCTTCCGATGCGGTAGCGGACATGGGTTCCGGAACGGACTTTGACGATTTCCGGTACAAGAGGGATCATATTGAGATTGGAGACCAGTTCGGCAAGTTCAGCCAGCTGGGCGGAGATCAACTTTTCATCTTCGTCCTGATGTTGAAGTCCGACCAGAAATGCCCTTAAGACAGAGGACTCTTTTTCTTTTTCCAAATCTATCAACTTTTTTCTCTCGTCCGTTTAAGTTATAATATATTCAATATAATTTAACCTGCATCGGCGGATTTTTCAAGCATTTGCGGCAAATATCCCGGAATTTCAAAAGGCTCTGAGCACCTGGAAGCTTTTATACAAACGCTATATTGCCATAGAGAAAAGAGCAACTGATAAATCTTTTGTGACCATCCGCCATCGCAAGGCTATTGCTGGATAAGTCGGAAGCAAAAATACTTCGCTTTTCTTGACAATGGATAGGGGGCGGGGAAAGGGAATAGAGGGTATGCAAAAAAAGAGGCTGCTGCATAATTGCAACAGCCTCTTTCGAAGGAACTGATCAAGCGTTGAAGTGTTCCAGCAATGCTTTTTCAGCTTCGGTGCTCCAGAGCATATTGCTCTTTTCAACGATCTTGGCAAGTTTGGCAAACAGCGGATCGGTTTTGCCGAGTTCAGCAAAATCAGCGATCGCTGTGAGCGGCAGATTGATACCGGTGTAGATCAGCTTTTTACCGCCCTTGATGTTGGGCAGATTGAGCGTGGTCGGGATAACGGCATCGATACCGCCGACATGGGTGACCATACCGGCCGGATTGATTTTGCCCGCCGCCATCAGTTCGAGGGCTTCACGCATATCGTCGGTGTTGCCGCCGGAGGTTCCCACGATGTGGGTTGAGGCGTAGTGGACATTGTAGAAGTTGAATTCCGCACGGAACTGGGGATCCAGGGGACCGGCGAAGAAGTTCAGACATCCGTCCCGACCGAGGATGCGGTCACCCTGTTCGACCACCGGACGCACCG
>JAZRNP010000406.1:0-5185 GCA_045648225.1 Victivallaceae bacterium
AACAGGGCGAATGGGCATATTTGAGTGCCGGTACCTGGGCTCTGCTGGGTGCGGAAACAGCCAGTCCGGTGTTGACTGATGCTTCGGCGGCGGCCAATGTCACCAATGAGGGCGGTGTCGGCGGCAAGATCCGTTTCCTTACCAACATCATGGGTTCATGGCTCTTTCAGGAGTTGCGCCGGGTCTGGAATGAAGCCGGAAAAAATCTCTCTTTCAACGATATCGAAAGCATGGCCCGTTCTTCGGAAAGCTGCCGTTATTTTATCAACCCCAACTGTTCGGAGTTCGCCGCGCCCGGGGATATGCCGCAGAATATCCGCAACTACTGCAAGCGTACCGGTCAGGCCGATAACATCAGTGATGCTGAAGTTGCCCGGGCAGTTTACGACAGTCTTGCACTCTATTTCCGGAGCAAACTGGAGGTCATTGAATCTTTGCTCAATGTCAAATATCAGTGTCTCAATATCGTCGGCGGCGGTACCAAAGATAAATTCCTGATGCAGCTTGCCGCCAATGCTCTCGGACGCAAGGTTATCACCGGCCCGGTTGAAGCCACTGCTGCCGGAAATATTCTGGCTCAGGCGATCGCCGCCGGAGAGATTTCCGGAATAAATGCCGCCCGTCAGGTCGTTCGCAACTCCTTTGCATTGGAGACCTTTGAACCTGATGCCGGATGTGCTGCAGCTTATGCCCGGGAATTCCCCCGGTTCAAAAATGTAACTGCGTAAGGAGCTGTTTTGCACCGCATCGCTGCAATCATTTTTTTCGTTGCCGCAACTTTGATTTTCAACATCGAAGCTGCGGCTGCGGTTTTGCGTACCGGTGCCGGAGGGCAGGTCAAAACATTGGATCCGGTGCGGGCGGATGATCTGGCCAGCCGGGATCTTTCTGCGCTGGTATACGATACGCTGGTGCAGTATGATTATGCGGCCCGTCCGTACAAACTGATTCCGTCGATGGTGCTCCGGATGCCGGAAGTTTCCGACAATTTCCGTTGTTACGAATTTGAACTGCGTTCCGATCTTTATTTTCATGAAGCACCCTGTTTCCCGGATAAAGAGTCCCGGAGGGTAACTTCTCACGATGTGAAATTTTCTCTGCTGCGTTTCGCTGATGTCCGGCTGCACAGTCCGGTGTATTGGATGTTCCGGGGTAAAATCAGCGGTCTGGATAAATTCCGGCAGGTGACATTGAGAGCTTCTCCGGGAGATCTTTCTGTGTACAGTCAGGATATTCCGGGGTTTGAAATCATTTCAAACACCCGGTTCCGGATAAAACTTGACCGGCCCGATCCCCGTTTCCTCTATATGCTGGCGATCCCCAATGCCGGTATTGTTTCCCGGCGGGCCGTTGAATATTACGGAGAACGTTTTTCGCACAATCCGGTCGGTTCCGGCCCATTTGTTCTTAAAAAGTGGATCCACAATCTCAAGCTTGATTTTGTCCGAAATCCGGAGTTCCGTACCGAATTTTTCTCTGCGGCAGCCAATCCGGCTGACCGCAGCCGGAAATTGCCGCTTTTGTCCGGAGTCAGTGTGTTTCAGATCCGGCAGCCGATGACCGCATGGATGATGTTTCTGCAGGGCAAACTGGATTACAATGCTCTGGACAAAGATAACCGGGAAACGTTGCTATCCGGCAACGGACTCATCCCGGCATTGCAACGCCGCCGGGTGCAGCTGTTGAGCAATCCGGAATTTGAGATCCGCTACATCGGATTCAACTTTGAAGATCCGCTGTTGAAAAATAATCTCAAACTCCGTCAGGCATTGGCTCTTTCCTATGACATCTCCCGGCGGATAAAACACGCTTCCGGATTGCTTCTTGCTGCAAATTCAGTCATTCCTCCCAATGTGGCCGGACATGATTTTGAATTTCGCAATCCCTACCTTGACTACGATCTGGAACGGGCCAGAAAACTGCTCGCTGAAGCTGGTTTCCCAGGCGGTATCGATCCTGCGACCGGTGCTCCGCTGACTTTGACCTTTGATCAGAGCGGTAACGATACTGCGCATCGCCAGATGGGAGAACTTGCCGCTGACGACTGGCGTAAACTGGGAATAAATGTCGTTCCGGTACTGAATTCCAAACCCCGCTTTTTTGAAAAACTCCGCCAGAAACGATTTCAGCTTTTCCGGCTCTCCTGGGTGGGGGATTATCCGGATGCGGAAAATTTTTTGCAGCTGTTTTATTCCGGAAACATCGGCTCCTGCAACCGTACCGGTTTTTCGGATGCCGGATTCGACGCTCTTTTTGAAAAATCTCTGACCATGCCGGATTCTCCGGAACGCACTTCGCTTTACCGGCAGATGTCGGCTCTGGCAATAAAACAGTGTGCCTGGATTTGTGAAGGCTTTCCGGTTAGCGGAATATTGTATCACGGTTTTGTGGAAAATTATCTGCCCTGTGATTTCGCTTTTGTCCGCTGGAAATATCTGAATATCAATCAGCCTTTGCGGGAAAAGATGGTGTCGGAATTCACCCCGTTATCTTTTGGCGAATTGCGGACTGTCCGCCGTTGAAGATTCTCCGATACCATTTCTGACACCGCCACTTGGCGGTGTTTTTTTGTCTGATCTTGCTTTTTCAAATTATCCCGTCCGGTTTTGCAGATGCAAAGCAGACGGTTTTTTTTAAGAAATATGCAGAGATGACTTGTTAAATTTATACCGGGGTGCTATATTATTATAATTATATTATGTAGTATGGTATTATTGTGTAAATTTAACATAAAAAACTTGGAAACAGCAACAATGAGTGATACCAATTCCCGTGATATTCAGGTGAATATCGAGGAGATCATGCATACCGCGTATCTCCAGTATTCCCTCAGTGTCAACGTCGGACGTGCCATCCCCGATGTGCGCGACGGTTTGAAACCGGTGACCCGCCGTATCCTGTATGCGATGAAGCGCATGGGTATCGGTAAAGGACACGCTACGGTCAAAAGTGCCAAGGTCGTCGGTGAAGTTATGGGTAATTTCCACCCCCACGGCGATTCTGCTATTTACGATGCCATGGTGCGTCTGGCACAGCCTTTCAATATGCGTGCGCCGCTGGTCGAAGGACAGGGTAACTTCGGTACTGCCGACGGCGACCCCGCCGCTGCCAGCCGTTACACCGAGTGCCGCATGGAACGTCTCGCTGAGGAGATGCTTCAGGATATCAACGAAGATACCGTCGATATGGTTCCCACCTTTGACGAATCCGATGTTGAACCCTCCGTGCTGCCGGCTAAATTCCCGCAGCTTCTGGTCAACGGAACCACCGGTATCGGTGTCGGTATGGCGACCAGTATCCCCACTCACAACCTCGGTGAAGTCATTGACGCCACCGTGGCTCTGCTGGAAAATCCCGATGCTTCTGTGGACGACCTTATGCAGTATCTCCCCGGTCCGGACTTTCCGGGCGGAGCGATCATCCGCGGCCGTCATTCGCTGCGTCAGTTCTATCAGACCGGTCGCGGCAGTGTCCATGTCCGGGCCCGTGCCGACATCATCGAAAACGACGGCAAAGAGCAGATCATCATCAGCGAAGTTCCTTTCGGTGTCAACAAAGCTGAACAGATTGCCCGTATCGCCCAGCTGATGGCTGATAAAAAGATCACCGGTATCGACGATATCCGTGATGAATCCAGTGACCGTGCCGGTACCCGGGTGGTCATCGATATCAAGCGCGGTGCCATGGGACAGGTGGTGTTGAATCACATTTTCAATTCGACCATGTTTGATACCACCATCGGATGCACCATGCTGGTCGTCGATCGCAACCGTCCCCGGACGATGAATCTGGTGCAGGTGCTTCAGGCATACATCGACCACCGTTTGGAGGTCATCCTGCGCCGCAGTATTTTCCGTCTCAAAGAGGCAGAAGCCAGAATGCATATTGTTTCCGGCTTGATCAAAGCTGTGGAAAATATTGACGAAGTCGTTGAGATCATCAAAGGTTCCAGCGACCGGGACAATGCCCGCAAACGCCTGATGGAACGTTTTGACTTTTCGGAAATCCAGTCCACCGCCATCGTCGATATGCGTCTGCATCAGCTCACCGGTCTGGCTATTGCCAAGCTTCAGGAAGAGTTTGCTGAACTTACTGCCAGAATTGAATATCTCAATGGTCTTATCGAAAGCCGTGAGCTCCGTATCGGCGTGGTCAAAGAAGAACTCCTCGAAGTCAGAGAAAAATATGCCGATGAACGCCGTACCGAGATCACCATGGATGATGCCGATCTCAATATCGCCGATCTCATTCCCCGTCACAGCTGCGTGATCACCGTTTCCAACACCGGTTATATCAAACGGGTTCCGGTTGATACCTACCGGACCTATCACCGTGGCGGTAAAGGAATTATCGGCATGGAGACCAAAGAGGAAGACCATGTGGAACATCTTTTCAGTGCCCACAGTCACGACATCATCTTCTTCTTTACCGATCGCGGATTTATGTACTGGCTCAATGTCTACGAAATCCCCGAAGGACTCCGTACCGGCAAAGGCAAGGCGATCATCAACCTGATCAAAGTCGAATCCGGTGAAAAAATCTGTGCCATGCTCACCGTCACCCGTGAAGAGCTTGAACGCTCCGACCGTTACATTGTCATGGCTACCAAAAATGGTGTGATCAAAAAGACTGAACTGGCTCTGTTCAAAAATCTCCGCCGTACCGGATTGCGGGCACTGGTCATTGAAGATGATGATGATCTTATCGGTGCCGGAATCAGCGGAAACGGCGATGAAATCCTGCTTTCCAGCCGTCTGGGTATGGCCTGCCGCTTCGATCAGAATGACGATCAGATCCGCCCGATGGGACGTACTGCCCGCGGTGTTACCGGTATGAGATTCAAGTTGGAAGGCGACGAAGTGGTCAGCATGGAAATCGTTTCCGAACCCACTTACGATGAAGCCGAAATCGAACTCGAAGATGATACCGATACTGTCGAAACCGAAGTCGAAACCGATGTGGTTCCGGAAGATGATGCCGCCGGTACCGATGCTTATGGTGCCGGTCCGGAAGTTCTGGTCGTCACCGATGGCGGTATGGGTAAACGTTCCTATGTCTCAGCTTACCGCAAGACCAATCGCGGTGCCAGGGGCGTGGTCAATATCAAGCTGCGTCAGGGCGAACACGTCCTGTCGGTCATCCAGATTTCTGAAGATGACGAGATCCAAGTCGGATCGTAGCCATG
>JAZRNP010000407.1:0-5209 GCA_045648225.1 Victivallaceae bacterium
AGACCGCTTGGCCTCCGACTTGCAGTTCCCGCTGCTCCGGGGATGCCCTGCGCCGCAGTCCGCAGTTCAGCTCCGATGCCGGTGGCATTGATCCTTGAATTGCTCAATACGCTCTATAAAATGAGTTTGTCAGCTCCGGCCAAACGGGGGGATGTGCTGATTGCCAATTGGAAAGATTCCGGAGTGGATGTGATTTTCAGTGCAGACTTTCCTCAGGAAGCATAACTTTTCTGAATGAGCGGCGAACACCGTCAGGATCGGATGTTTTTGTTCAAAAAAAAACATCCCGCAACAATCCGTTGTCGCTCTGCGAGCTGTGGCGTGACAAGCAGAGCGGCAAAATACCTCGCTTTTTTTGAAAAGGGATGGGGGTTGGGGAGAAGGGGAAAACTTTTTTTCACGGGAAAAAAATTTTTCCCCTTCCCCCGAGCATTTCTGCACACAAAAAAACGCCTCCGGCAGAATAAATGCCGGGGGGCGTTTTTGCATACCGTAAAACGGAACTTACTTGGTAAGGAGACTTGCGGAATCCTTATCGAGGAAGGTGGTGCAATCCGGATGCTGCTGCAGGATGCTGGCGGCGCACATATTGGTGATGGGGCCTTCCAGAGCGGCTTTGACCGCTTCGGCTTTGCGCAGATCGGGCACGGAGTTGATGATGCAGGCAGCTTTCATGCACTGCTTGACGGTCATGGAAACCGCCTGTTTGGGCACATCGTCGATGGTGGGGAACCAGCCTTCGCCGAGCTGCTGCTGACGGCAGCGCAGTTCCAGATCGATAACGATGTAGGCGCGTTCGGTGTCGAAGTCAGCCGGGGGATCGTTGAAAGCGAGGTGACCATTTTCACCGATACCGACGAAAGCAACGTCGATGGGGTTTTCGGTGATGTTCTTTTCCAGTTCAGCCAGAGCGGCCGGGAGGTCGGCGGCAGTACCGTTGACCGGGAAGAAGGCGGCCGGGGGAACCGGAAGTTTGGCGATGAAGCGTTCCCAGAGATATTTCCGGAAGCTGGCAGGATGGTTGATGTCCAGACCGACATATTCGTCGAGGTGGAAGAACTTGACGACGCTCCAGTCGATATTTTTTTCTTCGAGGAGGGCGGCGAGCATTTCAAACTGGCTGGCTCCGGTGGCGAGGATCACGTTGGCGTAACCCTTGGCGGCGATGGCGGCACGAATTTTTTCGGCGCCGAGTTTGGCAGCGTTTTTGCCAAGCTCATACTTGTCGTTGTAGATTTTTACATCCATTTCTTTTTCTCCTGTATTAGGTTGGACGTTGTTATTGCTGTTGGCTAAAAAACCAGTTCATCCAGAATCAGCTGTGCTCCTCCGACGGCCACGCCTCTGCGCCCGAAATTTGAACGCAGTATCAAGGGCGACTTGCCCAGCTTGCGGGCTTCGGAGCTGCTGGCACAGGTCTCTTTGAAGTGTTCAAAGTATTCATCCCCGAATTCCAGAACATCACCACCGAGAATGATCGCTTCCGGGTCAAACATATTGGCGGCAGAACGGGCGGCGTAAGCGAGATGTTCCGCATTTTTCATCACCAGAGAAACCGCATCGGGATCACGGCTCAGATAGCATTGCATGAACTCTTCAAAAGAGAGTTTTCTGCCGGTTTTTTCAGCGTATTCCTGCGGCAGAACCGAGGGGCGGGCTGCCTCTTCCAGTTCTCTGCCGTCAGGGAGAAGCAGATGGCCGATTTCTCCGGCAAAACCGTTGCTGCCCCGGAAGATTTTTCCATCATTGACGATCCCGGCTCCGACACCGCGGCCGCTGGTGATATAGAGCAGTTGGCGGCAGTTGTGCCCGGTTCCGAACAGAGCTTCGGCAAGGGCTGCAGCATTGGGGCGGCGGTCGAGGCGGACGGGCAGATCAAGCAGCGATTCCAGACGGCGGGCCAGATTTTTTCTGGAGAGGTCGAGCGTGGATGAACCGATGATTTCGTTGGCTCCGTCCACAACCGCAGATACCGCTACTCCCAAACCGGATGGAACGTACCCCGGAACGGCCCGGGCCAGTCGTTTCACCAGTTGGCAGATGGATGAGAGAATGCTGTCGATATTGTTTTCATAGGCAATGGAATCTCCGGCAAGAATGCCGCAGCCCAGGTCGCAGATGACCCCCTCGATCCGGCGGTCGCCGCCCAGATCGATACCGATGGCACAGCGGGATTGCGGTAAAAATTCCAGCAGAATCGGCGGTTTGCCTCCGGTGGAGTGACCGGGGCCCAATTCGCGAACCATGCCCTCGGCAATAAGTTCATCGATTATGGCTGAAACTGCCGGACGGGTCAGCGCACACTGGCGTGCCAGTTCCGCCCGGGAGATGATCCCGGAGTTGCGGAGTTTGACGAAAACCCGCCGTTTTCCTGAAATCTGCTGAAACCGTGCCATAAATCAAAAAAGTTTGTTAATATTTTTGCCAAAGAAAAATATACCCCATCCCGCCCTAAAAGTCAAATCCGTTTTTTAACTATAATTAAAAAATATATTCCTCGCTGATCAGTTGAGGAGAATTGTCGAAAACGAACCCGGTTATAAAATTTTTCCGGAAAAGTTTTATTTGAAAATAGTGCTCAAGTGCAATTATTTCCGGTGTGAAAAGGAAAAATACCTGTGCCCGATATAGTTCAATACAAAGTTGACTGCGGTCAGGACAAAATTAACATAAACGGCATTCCAGCCCAGCAGCGACACACAAATATACATTTCTATTGTTCCTAAAACCATGTTGCTGCTGTAAACTAAAAGGCATTTGAAATATTCTTTGAAAAAATTCCCTTTGGTTTTGAATACAAAATATTTGTAGCATAAAAATGCATTGGTTACCGAAATGATATGACAGATTATTCCAAGCAGCAAATAGTGTTTCTGACCGCATATGATGAGCAATGCGGTATACAGACCTACTCCAAAAAATGTATTCCATATTCCGACTAAAATATAATTCACCCCATGTTTGAGCACGGGGCGGAGAAAATTTTCGATGTGCCGGTTCATATTTGCCGTTTCAGTTTCAAAGGAAGTTCCGACAGAAAATGTCTGATTCTGGTGATTTTGCTGAAGCGGGAAAAATTACCGTGAATAACCGATTTCAAGGTCAACGGGTGCAGTATTCTCAAGATGAGATAACGCAAATCATAGATCAAATTTCCGCTCAACGGCGGGAATGCAACCGGAGCATCCAGGTTTGTGTCGGTTTCGGCAAGGAGTTTTTGATACCGGGTAAAATATTCCTGATGCAGCTGCGGATCAAGCCGCTCAAATCCCCAGGCGAGAAAACTCAATTTAAGATGATTTATCCACGGCATCAAATCGGTGCGACCATGTTCTTTGACGAAACGGTCGATTTGAAACAGCGTTTCAAAATAGGAAAAAATACGCGCATCGCGGCTGGACATGTGTGAAGCCGGGCGGTTGCGCCGGTAGTGATACAGACAGTGTGGTATTGCGGTGATTTTGGTTGCGGATATCAATGCCGTCCAATGAAAGTATACATCTTCACCGCAAATCATCTCTTCTTTGAAGCAAATATTGTTTTGTTCAAGCATTGATCTGCGGTAAATGCGGTTCCAAACCGTTGCGTCCTCAAGCAAAAGTGATTCGGCACCGGACAAATGGCCGTTGGATTTTTCCAGCATTTTGATGATCACACTGTTGTCGCTTGAAATGGAAACACCTTTTTCAGGATATTCGTGCACATACGAACATTGCACAATATCTGCATCCGGGTCCGATGTGTGTTTTTCATACAGGCACTGGAACATATCCGGTTCGATCCAGTCGTCGCTGTCAACAAAACCGATGAATTCGCCTTTTGCTTCTCTCAAACCGCAGTTTCTTGCGGCGGCGGTTCCGCTGTTTCCCTGAGTTATAACTTTGAATCGGCTGTCACAAAGTGCATATTTTTCCAAAATGTTGATGGAACCGTCGGTGCTTCCATCGTCTACCAGAATGAATTCAATGTCTGCTACGGTTTGGGCACACAATGAATCCAGACATTTTTCCAAGTACGGTTCAGTATTGAAAACCGGAACGATCACAGAGATTTTTGTGCTCATATTATTCTCCTGTCAGCCATTTTTTTGTTCAGGCTGTTTTCATTTTTGCAATAAAAAAACGGACTCTGTTACTGATGTCCGTTGATTTATTCAGCAAAATGTTCCCGGAAATGTAAAGCCAATCCGGGCAGGAGAAACCTGCAGGAATAAGAGTATATACTTACTTCTGTTGTGTTGTTTTTACTGAATGTGTTCTTTTTTGTGGTAGTTTGGGAGCGGACACAAGTTTCAGAATAATGTTGTAATATGTGTTAAATTTTGTGCATTTCCCACCTCTTGGTTTAAGGGCATAAAAAAGGCAGCCATTCCGACGAATGCCCGCTCCCGGCCTACCACAGCCCGCAAAACACACACTTCGAAATGAGCTGCCAATTTTTTGGCAACACAAACGAATATGTTTTGCGGACGTTTTTCCGATGTGGTAGATTGGGAGCGAACGCCTATATTTAATTTTTATCCATACTGGGTTGGAGAGTTTTTATGATAATTTGCTGTGTTTTACAATGTTGACTGTACCTGTTTTTTGGTTGATTTTTCGATAAATCCCGATAGGAATAATATAATCTTGCTATTATCAAAAGTCAAATCACTTTTATCTGTCAACGCTGATATTTCTGAAATTCCTGCCGGTGTTTGCTGACATCGTCGAGGAAATTTTTCAGCTTGTGAAAAAATCCCACTGTCCGGTAAAAAATATCGTTGTGTCCGGCCTCTTCTTCGTGCATACTTTTCAGCGGGGCAACGGAAGAACTGAAAAGTTTTCTGCCGTTGCGAATGGAAACGATCTTATCACTTTTGCCGTGGATTATCAAGAGCGGAACTTTGCAGTTTTTCAACCGTTCCGAATTGGGGAATTTATCGAACGGCACGGAAAAGGGCAGCAGTACCTGCGCTGCCGAAGCAAATCCGGAAATAATAACCAGTGCTCTGACCGGATATTTTTCTGCAATGTAACAGGATGGCCCACTGCCCACGGAAAAGCCCATGACAACAATATTTTCAGGTGGAAATTTATGCTTTTTTACAAGATAGGCGTATGCCGCTTCAATATCCATATAGGCCTGTTTTTCGCTGGGGTATCCGGTGGAATTCCCGTATCCGGCGTAATCGTATGCCATGACACCGTATCCCATCCAGATAAAACGG
>JAZRNP010000408.1:0-11741 GCA_045648225.1 Victivallaceae bacterium
CCAGTTATCAAATTTCTACCTGCCCATGGGCAGGAGAAGCTGTACAGCTTCACCTTAATAGAACTCCTCGTTGTTATTGCCATTATTTCCATACTGGCGGCAATGCTGCTCCCGGCACTGCAGAAGGCCCGGGAGCAGGGAAAAGTTACCGCGTGTTTGAGCAATGTTAAAGAAATTTCCCGTGCCACTCAGCAGTATCTGGATAGCTATGAAGGTTTGGTCACCGGAAACAAAGAGTATCAGAATTACGATTGGGTCAAAAATATGATGCAGGAATTTAAGCTTGATGAAGATACATTTACGACTAAAAGCCATGTGATGTATTGTCAAAATTCCAAAAGTGCCAGTCGGACTACAGAGGGATGGCTTGCTGATTACCGCACTTACGGTATCAACGCCTGGTATGGAACCAACCCATGGCACAAAGCCAAAGCCTATTCCAATACTGATAAAGGCGGCTACAAGCGCATTCGCCGCCCCAGTCAGGTCTTTTTCATCGCCGAAGGTCAGCAGACCAATTATCGTGGTTTAGGCGTGAATGAGCGGGTTATTACCTATAACAGCGAGGCCAAACAGCAGGTCATGTATGGTCACGGACAGGGGACAACCAATGAACGGCGTACCGGTACGGCCAGTTTCTTTGATGGTTCCGGCATTATTCTCAAACCCAATACGATAACCCGTCGTTATTATGTGATTGTCAGTCCGACCGGAGAGGTTGCCCGTGCCGCAAGTAAATCGGCGATGGCACCGAATTTTTGATGGCAGAGCTAATGTAACTACATATAATATATATGTATTAGGAGAAACAATGAAAAAAATCAGTATGATTGCAGGGGCGGTTGCCATGAGTTTGATCTCAACATCGTGTTCAACTTTGCCGGAGTGTTCCAATGGGATCTACGCCGGTTGCGGGGAAAAAGTTATGACCATCACCGAAAACGGTAAAGCCAAAGCTACCATCGTGATCGCTGCCGATGCTCCCTACAAAAATCAGCTTGCCGCCAAAGAACTGAAACACTTCCTCGACCGGATTTCCGGAGCGGAATTTGTGATTAAGACCGATGACAAGCGGGTGGTCGGACCCAAAATTCTGGTCGGCCGCAGCCGTTATACCGAAAAAATGAAACTTGATATTCCTTCCGGACAGAGTTACGAGGAGATCAAAGAAGGATTTATCGTTAAAACTGTCGGCAAAGATCTGGTTCTTGCCGGTAATGATGACGGCTGGAAACTTGCTACCAGCCGCGGCGGTCGTCCCTCCACGCGCAAAGGCGCGGATCCAAAGCGTCCGTGGGATTTGAATTTCGGTACGGCATACAAAGGAACATTGTTTGCCGTCTACGCTTTTCTGGAACAGCTCGGCTGCCGTTGGTATATGCCCGGCAAAGTTGGTGAAGTCGTTCCTTCCAACAAAAATATCGCAGTTGGAAAACTGGATATTTTTGAACGTCCGGGATTTCTGCTGCGCGGCTATTGGCTCACGCCGGATAAAAATGCCGCCAATGATCTGGATGCGTTTTTTCATCGCAACCGTTTTCTGGAATTCAGTGCCGGATTCAGCAATGCCGAAGACAGCTCGATCCACCGTTTCATAACCAACAAGATGTTCAAAGATCATCCGGAGTACTTCGGACTTCTGCCGGACGGCAAGGGCAGGGATATCAAAGTCATCTGTATGACTCACCCGGAGGTGGAAGAGATTCTGGTCAAAAAGATCCGGGAATTTTTCAAGAAAAATCCGGATATCACCTATGTTGGATTCGCTCCCCACGATGGTATGTTCATCTGTTACTGCTCCAACTGCCTTGCCGCCAACGGCAATATCCGCAAAGAGGGTATTGCCGGACGGGGCAAACCTTCCGTGAGCGGTTCTTATTACCGTCTCATCAGCAATGTCGCTGCCCGGTTGAAACCGGAGTTCCCGGATAAGATCATCTCTGCAAGCATCTACTGCGGCAGAATCTACACTCCGCCGACCGAATTCAAATTTGCGGACAATGTCGGCGGTCACCTTGCGCTTCTGGAATACTCTCTGGTCAAGCCGATCGACCACCCGGACAACTGGCAGTCGCAGCAGATCGCTGCGATGTTCAAGGCGTGGAAACGGCGGATGGATAAATTCATCTACCGTCCCTACTATCCCAACTTCATGTTCAACCTGACTCTGCCGATCCCGCAGATGCATAACATTATCCGGGATGTGAAGTTTCTGGCCAACCCGGAACGCAAACCGCTTGGTATGCGCTGGGAATGCCGTCAGGTCTGGAATTTGCATTTTCTCAATATATATATGTTGGGCCGGATGCTCTGGAATCCGGATGGCGATGGCGAAAAACTTCTGGATGAAGCCTATGGCAAAATGTATGGTCCCGCCGCAGAGCCGGTCAAAAAATTCTATACCGCTCTGGAAGATGCGGTTCGCAACTTCACGGTCAACACCCATGAAGAGGAGTTGATCCCTGAATTTTATAACTACAAGTTCATTTCCAGTTTGATGCCGTTGATCGATGAAGCGGAAAAACTCACCTCCGGTGTCACTGACGAGGGGATCAAGCTCCGGATGAAAATGCTTCGCATCACGGCAGATCATATCCATACTTACAGCCAAATGCGCGGAGTCTGCGAGCGTAACTGCGACTATGCCGGTGCCGCCAAACTCGCAGAAAAAATGCAGAAACTCGAAGCGGAAATGATGAAACTCAACCCCGGGCACTTCAAATCATCCGATTACCGGATGGATCAGCGTCCTATTTACGGCAAGTTCGGGGCCAACCGTTCTTCTTACGGCAAGATGATGCAGTACCGCAACACCGATGCCCTGCGCAACGGCACCGAAGGTACGCTGGCGGTGGATTTCCCCCGCATCTGGAAGTTCAAGACGGACGAACTTTCTCTGGGAATCATGGATGAGTGGTTCCGCAAAGATCTGGATATTTCCCGTTGGAACGATATCCAGGTTCCCCGGGCAATTGAAATGCAGGGATATTTTACCGATAAAAAACACATGGTTCCTTATCTGGGAGAAATGTACTATGCCACCGATTTTGAATTGGACAGCAAATTCGATCCGGATAAACTTGCCCTCTATGTCGGCGGTATCAACAATGAAGCCTGGATCTGGATCAACGGTCAGGTCGTGGCGCATCAGCCCTTCCACAGTTGGTGGGCACGTTACAATTACACCTGGACAAAAGATCTGCCTGCCGGTGTGCTCAAGGCCGGTAAAAACCGGATCGTTATCCGGGTGCAGGCCCTTGACAAATCCGGTTTCGGCGGCATTTTCCGCAACATGTTCCTGTACCAGAAAAAGTAATCAGGAAACATTCTGCCGCATCCCCCGCTATTCTTGCGGAGTTCAGCGCCCGGACAGCGTACTATTTGCGCTTTCCGGGCGTTTGTTTTGTGAAACTGCCGGATGAGCCATTTCCAATTGTTTATGAGGGCGGTTGATTCACATCTGCTGATTCCATGATTTTTCTTAAACAGTAAAACACAAAAAATATAATATTTGTAAAAAAACCATTTGCAAAAACAAATATATTGTGATATTTTTTAATAAGATGAAATTTTTGGAACGTTCCAAAAACACTTTACAGGGGTCTGATTTATGGCTAAAAAAGGTGTGACAATCAATGATGTGGCAAAATATGCCGGAGTATCCCGGTCGATGGTCTCCTATGTGCTGTGCCACGGTGAACGCGGTTCCTCCACTCCTGAAACCCGGGAAAAAATTTACAATGCGGTGAAAGCACTTGGTTACCGGGTCAATCATACCGCCCGTTCTCTGCGTTCCGGAAAGACCCGCAATATCGGCGTTGTCCTGCCCTCTCTGCAGATGTATCTGTATGAATTGATCGTGGAACTGGAAAAAAGTTTCCGCAAACACGATTATACATTGACCTACAACTTCTTTGAGCGCTCCAGCACCTCTCTTGACGGTTTTATCGCCGCCATGGAACGGCAGTTTCAAGCCAATGTGGATGCCATCATCACCCCCTCTTTTGATTATACTGAACCATCGCCGGTACCGATCATCATCTGGGGCAACAAGGTTCCTGATTTTGACTGCGTTTTTTTCGATAAAGAGGCATACGGTCACGATGTGATCCGCCGTCTGCTTGCGCTCGGACACCGGAAAATTGCTGTCTGCGGCCGCTTGACTGAAGTCCGCTACAAAGGTATGCACGATGAACTGGCAGCGCACGGATTGGATTTTTATGCCAGATTAAGTACGCAGAACGATGATTTGCAGCAGAGGGGAATTGCTGCTATCCGGGAAATCGCCGCATTGAAAGAATTGCCGGATGTGATAATTTTTCACGATGATGAAATCGCTTTGTCCGCCATCGGGGCGGCATTTGATCTCGGCTTGAAGATACCGGATGATATTTCTGTTGTCAGTTATGGCAGAACCCCGTTATCCGGTTCGGTGCGCCCGACACTTGCAACTTACGATACCGACTGGAAAGCTACTGCGGAATTGTTGACTGCTGTTACTTTAAAACGCCTTGAAAATCCGGAAATGCCGCTTCAGCAAATTGCAGTTGCGACAGAATTTGTTCCCGGAACTTCTTTAAAAAACAAAAATATTTAACTTTTACATAACAAAAAGAGGTGAAAAATGAAATGTTTCAGGCAACTGTCCGCATGGCTGCTGATTGCCGCCGTTTGGATTCCGGCACTGCTTTATGGTGCAGAAGTGGAGATTGCTGATTTGACTGATGTCTACTATGCCAAAAAGTCATCGCTCCGCGATGCAAAGGAACTTGCCGTAACGCTGGGCAAAATTTTCGGTAAACGTTTTAACGTCAAACTTGCCAAAGATTGCAGTAAAAAAGGTTTCTATGTTGGCAAGGCATTTGCGCCGAAGGATGTGAAAGTTGAAAACACGGAACAGATCTTCCGCCAAGTCGATGAGAGTGGTAAAATTTTTCTCTGGGGCGCAGAAAATTCCAAAATGATCCCCGGTGATTCCCGCGCCGTCACCACCTTTCTGGAAGATGTGTGCGGCGTGCGCTGGCTCTGGCCTACCGCTACCGGCGAAGTCATCCCCCGCAGTAAATCCATAAAGGTAAAAGCCGGATTTTCCACCGAAAAACCTGCCTTCGGCATCCGTATTCTCAAATACGGCACGGAAAAAGAGTGGATGCGCCGGATGAAACTCGGTCAAGCTATCGGATATGTTACCGGGCACTCTTTCAGCAAATGGTTCCCGCCGGAACAGTATTTTGAAAAACATCCGGAATATTACAGTCTGGTTTCCGCTGCCAACTGGATCGGTTCCAGTGATAAACCTGCCGTCGCCGCCCGTACTCACCGGCAGCTCTGCACCAGCAATCCGGAAGTCCGCCGCCTCCTTGCCGAGAAGGTCGCCGCCAAAAATCTGGATGTGATGCAGTCGATTTCTCCCAATGACGGCTACGCTTTCTGCGAATGTGCCAACTGCCGCGCGCAGGATGCTGATCCCAACTGGAAAAGCATTTACGATGCTCCCCATCTTACCGACCGGATGTATGACTTCACCCGGGATGTGGCACTTCAGGCCAAGAAGCTCAATCCGAAAAGCAAAGTTCTGTTCCTCGCCTACGCTTTTTACGAACAGCCGCCGAAAAAAGTTTTCCAGATGCCGGACAATGTCTACGTCCTGCGCTGTCTCTGGGGTCCCTCACTCAAAGATCGCAAAAAGGTCGAAAAGGAGTTTGAATACTACAAAAAATCCGGTCTTAAACTCTGGCTCTATGAATACTGGGGAACCTACAATCATGGTATGCCCTGGAACGTACCTCATTTTGTCGCATGGGAAACCAAACTGCTCAGAAGCGTCAACGGCTTCGGTTTCCGGGTGGAAAACAATGGCAACTTTGCCAATGGCGGTTTGACCAACTACGTCGGTGCCAAACTGATGTGGAATCCGGATGCCGATGTGGATGCAATCATTGACGACTACTGCCGTGCCGGTTTCGGTAATGCGGCTGCGCTGATGCGGAAATATTTCGATCTGACCGAAGAGTACACGATGAAACTCCAGAAAATCTGGGGCGGATACCGCAAGGTACTGCGCAATGTCGGAGTGATTTTCAATGAAGAATTTTTCAATAAGGGCGATGAACTCTTTAAAAAGGCGTTGAAATCCAAAATCACTCCGGAGGAACGCGCCCGCATCCTCTATATCAAATCCGGTTTCGATTACGGTCGAACCAGTGCCAACTGGAGCCGGATGCTTTCGCAGGTCAATGCCCATGGCGGCAATCTGCCGCTGGTACTGCCGACGACCGGAGAACCTGCTGAAATCAATGATAAAATGCTGATTAAACTTTTCACTCAAGCAAGTAAAGCTTGTGAATCCCGCAGCAACCAGTCGCTTGCCGGATCAATGAGAAAAGATTTTTCCGTCAACTATAATACCAAACTGGAATATACTTTGTGGCATATGCCCTATAAGTTTATGATCCAGCATTTGATGAAAGGTGCGCAGCTCGGATTTTTCAACTACTTTATCAATAACGCTTTTGAATTGACCAATGCGCCGGAATTCCCCCGCCCGGTTTTCGGCTGGATGATCAACGGCAAAAAATATGAAATAACTTTGGCGGACTGCCATGATGATATCCACGACATCACTGCCATGTACCATGCCCGACAGGGAAAATCCCTTTGCCTGACTCTTGCGCCGCAGGAAACGGCGACGGTGACTTCAACCGTTAAAGTGGTGCTTGAGTCCGGAACCCGGATGCTTATTTCCGGCTACTTCAAAAACGGCATCCCGGAAGTTGCGGTCAACTTCGATGTGGATGGCAAAGCGGTCGTGCAGAAACTTGCCGTCGGCGCAACGGGATTGAAAGAAAAC
The DNA here is from genome assembly GCA_045648225.1 of Victivallaceae bacterium. Lineage (GTDB taxonomy): Bacteria > Verrucomicrobiota > Lentisphaeria > Victivallales > Victivallaceae > UBA1784. The sequence goes on from JAZRNP010000408.1 coordinate 6,851, forward strand.
TCCAATTGGCAGCAGATAACTTACACTCCGTTTGTCTTCCCGCAGGGCAAAAAGGTCGCCGCAACGGTTACTTTTACCGTTAAAAACGATACCAAAGCAGAACAGAAAGTTTTCCTTGATGATTTGAAATTTATCCGTGCCAAATAAAAGGAGGAACGCTCATGAATTCATCCGGCAAATCGCGTTTCGTGAAAAATAATAAGGTAATGACAGCAGCTTTTTCACCTGCCCCGGGGCAGGTGAAGCAGTTCTGCTTCACCTTGATAGAGCTTCTCGTTGTCATTGCGATAATCGCAATTTTGGCAGCGATTCTCCTGCCTGCGCTGCAAAAAGCCAGAGAGCGGGGCATGACCTCAAACTGTACCTCACGCATCAAGCAGTTCGGGATGATAAATATGTCCTACTGCAATGACTATGACGGCCACATCGCCTACCCGAAAGAAGGCGGTTCTTATCCGTGGATGGCATTAAAAAATTATCCTCCGGTAAATAATTACCCGATAAAGAAGACGATCCCCGGAAATGAAGATCCTCTCAAGGTGCCGATATTCTGTTGTCCGAAATATTACCGTCACCCCAAGCATCCTGGATCCAGAGGTGCTTCGTATTTCGGGTGGATCAATTTTGAATTCTGGAAGCGGAAACGGACAAATATCAAAAGAGTTAAAAATCCGTCTAAAAAATTTATGCATATTGAGATGGCATTGGTTACCAGCGGTAATACGATCTATGGGAATTATTACCTGACGACGGCCAATTCATTTCCGCATAATAAGATGATGAACATTTTTCATTATGACGGGCACGTTGATATGTTTGCGGAAATTCGTCCATATTTCTCCGTGGAGAAAATAAATAAAAGTCCGGGCTTTGCTGATTACTGGGACTATGAATATTAAGGATAAATCAGTATGAGAAAATTTGTTTTTGCTGCCTTTGCGCTCACTGCGGCAGCGATATTTGCCGGATGCTGTACCACCTTTGATACGGTCGAAGTTGCCGATCAGCCGGTTTCAGCTGCTCAACTCAAAAAGTCCGGCATCGTTGCCGCCTATCCCGGTTGGAAACTTAAAGCATTGTCTTTCAGCTATGATGACGGACATTATGCCGACCGCCAACTGGTCAAGGTGTTCGATAAATATGGTGTGAAAGCAACTTTCAATATTCCTTCAGGCTTGTTCGGCAAACCCAAACCGGGCAACATGGTCGATCCATCTGAAGTCAAAACGCTCTATGCCAATCACGAAGTTGCCGGACACGGTGCCCACCATATCAATCTTCCACGGAAAAAACCGGAAATCGTTTCCAGCGAATTGGACGGCGACATTCAGAAACTTCCAGAACTTACCGGCAAAAAATTGCTCGGTTACGCCTATCCCTACGGCAGATTCAGCGATATGGTCGTGAATATCATGCGCCCCAAAGGTCTGCTTTACGCCCGTACCTGTAAAATGGCAGGAAATTTTGACCTGCCGCAGGATTTTCTGATGTGGCATCCCTACTGCCACCACAACCGGGTCAAAGGACTTGCCAAAAAGTTCCTCGATTACAAGGCGGAAAAGATGTCCGTGCTGATCGTCTGGGGACACAGCTATGAATTCATCGCCCGCCGCAACAGAAAAACCGGACAAATGTCCAAACCCTGCTGGCACGTTATTGAAAATTTCTGCAAAGAAATCTCCGGCAAACCGGAACTCTGGTACGCCACCATGGGCGAAATCGCCGCCTATGTCAAAGCCACGGAAAAACTTACCGCAAGCAAATGCGGAAATTTCCTGAAAAATAATTCCGATCTTCCGGTCTGTCTTCTGGTCAATGGCAAAAAATTCCAGATCGAGCCGGGAAAAACCGTTTGTATCAAATAATTGTTTGGGTTTATGAAAATGAAAAGAATTTTTGCCGTTGCAATTTTCTGTATGCTCTTGCCGGTGTTGTATGCCAAGCCGGTTGCAGTTTGGCAGAGTTATTCCGGAATCAGAGTTACGGACTTGTTCAATAATACTGTGATGAATCCGCAGTGGAGTAAGCTCAAACCGGAGTACAAAGAGTTCAAAGGGGGGGATTTTGAGAAATTCTCAGTTGTCGTCTACCTGATGGGCAGTAATCGCCCAATGGTATTTAAGGAATGGAATAAATCTTATATTGAAAAGGCAGAAAAATTTGTCCGTAACGGCGGAACTTTAGTCATTATCGGCGACGGCTCTCCTGCTCCGCAAAAAGATGCCGCAACCAAAGCGTGGAAAAATCTGCTCGGTGCCGCACGCTGGGGAGCTTTTAAAGGTAAGGCTGAGTTTCCTGATGCTCAATGGAAAGAATGCGGCAAAAATCCAGCAGTTCATAAACTTATGATCAGTGACGGTTACGCGGTCTTGAAAGAGTTTACCACCGGCAGAATGCTGGTCGGCAACAGTTCCGGAGCCATTGTCGCCTTAAATGAACTTGGCAAAGGGCGCGTGTTGTTTGTCAATGTCAAACTGACTCAGGCGTTCACCCCTTACCGGCAAAAAGGAGGGCAGGGGAATAATGCGGCATTGGATCAGTTGTTCCCGTTTGCCAAAGCTATACATTCATTTATTATGGCTGCCAAGCCGGATTTGAGCAGTTCGCCCCGGGAATTGTGGGAGTACAAGCCGCTCGGCCCCAAAGCGGTGAATGATGAAGCGGAGTGGAAACCGGAAATTCGGCCGGTCACATCCCGCCGGAAAATGGAAAAACTCTCCGGTAAAGAACTGACTTTGATCTCTGACGGAAAAGCGCACGCCGTAATCGCGCTGCGGCAGGCCGGCGACCGTCCGGCAGCTGAACAGCTCAATAAGTTGTTGGAAAAAATCTCCGGGATCCGTTTGCCACTGCTGCCGGGAAAAGTTATTAAAGCTGACGGCAATTTGTGGCGGTGGCGCAAGGAAAATTTTCAGGTAAAGATCGAATTTGTTATTCAAAAGGATATCGCCATCCATGCCGAAAACAACAAACTGGTCATCGGTGCGCCGAATCAGCAGTTGGGCGTGATCACTTTTATGCGGGAGATCCTCAATTACCGGATGCTGTGGCCCGGAGATGGCGGTGAAGTTTATGAGAAATCTGCCAAAGTTGCGTTTGCGCCATTTCATTTGACCGATTCACCGTTTTTCCTCCGCCGTTACATCCGCAACTCGTTCAGCCAGTCGAAAAAGGATTGGAAACGTCCGGACGGAACGATCGTAAAATTGAATCTGTCGCAGGAACTCCTGGACAGAGTGAAATTCACCGGACTTGATCCGGAAGAGATTAACGCTTTGTGGCAAAATCACGGTTCGTGGTTCACCATCCAGCGTTTGGGAGGTGATATGCAGAGGGCAGGGGGAAGTAATTTCAATAATTATTATGACCGTTTCAGCAAAACGCATCCGGAGTATATGGCGCTGCAGTTCAATGGTACGCGGAAAATGATACGACCCAAAAATACCCGGATCTGCAAGTCCAATGATGCTCTCATCCGTCAGGCCGCCGATGACTGCCGGAAGTTGCTGAACGCCCGTCCGAATGTAAAGTATCTCAGTGTATCCCCCAGCGACGGCAACTACGATATATTCTGTCTGTGTGAAAATTGCCGCAAGTGGGATCCCTGCGATGGAAAAATGACCACGAAAAGAGTGTTTTTGAGAAAAAACAATCCGACATTCCTTTATCCAAGTTACACCGACCGGGTCGTGCGGTTCACTTCTGCCGTAGCACGGGAACTGAAAAAAACTCATCCGCAGGTAAAAATACTTTATCTTGCGTATGCCGGTTATAAGAGCCCGCCGGAATATTTTCGCGATTTTCCGGATAATATGGCGGTCACCTTTGTCGGATTTCAGTATCTCGACCGCGCTGCGCTGGAAGAGGACCGGAAAAGTTGGAACTTCTGGGCATCGCGGGTCAAAGAATTGAATCTGCGTCCGAATTATCTGCTCGGCGGAAGCGGTTTCCCGGTGGTATATGTTCATGAAATGGCAAAAGATATCCGCCATTGTGCCGAAACCGGCATGATCGCTTCTGATTTTGACAGTCTGACCCACAATTGGGCGGTAAATGGATTGAATTACTATGTGCTTGCCCAGCTGTTGTGGGACCCCGCACAGAATGTCGATGATATAATAGATGATTATTGTCAGAAAGGTTTCGGCAAGGCGGCAGATATTATGAAGAAATATTTCCTGCATTGCGAAAAACTGACCTCAAAACTTGCAGAGTGCCGTGCCGAAAATATCCGGGAAGTGGAAGATTTGACGAGCCGGCCTCAAGGATTCATAGACTTTTTTATGAATAGTTTTACCGATGCGGAAATGGCGAAGCTCCAGACTATGCTCAATGAAGCCCTCCGTGCAGTGTCGGCTGATAAAGAGGCTTTGCAGCGGGTGGAATTTATTGCAGTGGGCTTGGATATCACTCGCAATCGTGTGGAATTTGTGCGAAAGTACAAGAAATTAGCAGCGGTAAAAAATAAAAAAGAGTTGAGAAAACTTGCTGCGGAACAGCAGAAATATTGGAAAGAGACATTCAGAAAGTATCCTTTCGCCGTCAATATTCCGAATTTGTCGATAAGCCAATATTACTCTTATTGGCGGCGATGCCGCTGAAAAACCGCAAAAAATTGCAAAATTCTCGTAAAATTGATTTGCAAAGTTCAAAAACGATGATATATTATATCTCTGTTGCGCCTCTTGAGGGGGGATGCAGCGAGGCTGATATAAAACACACACTTCTGCGAATCTCCCATTTTTGAAACGGTTTCCGGTTTTGAAAAAAGTCGAAAAAAATTCAAAAAATGATTTGCAAAGTTCAAAAACGATGATATATTATGTTTCTGTTGCGCGTCGAAAACGACGAAGCAGCGAGGCTGATATAGAACTCAAAATTTTGCAAATTG
>JAZRNP010000409.1:0-1348 GCA_045648225.1 Victivallaceae bacterium
TCACATCGTAGAGTGCGCTGATCATGGAGGAGAGCACATGAATGGCATTCCGGTTGCCGAATTTGCCGAAGCTGTGTCCGCCTTCGGTATGGACGGTCACTTTGTAACGGTGAGAACCGACGGCCCGGGTGACGACCCGGTTGAGTACAGATCCGTCGAGAGAGATGAAGTCCGAAATCTGCTTTCCGTAATCGGCGACGATCCGGCGGCTGCCTTTGAGATTACCCAGACCCTCTTCGCAGGAGTTTGCGATGAAAAGCATACCCGGAGCATCCGGCGGCAGATTATCCTTATAATAGCGGGCGCAGACCATCAGAACTGCCAGGTTGGCAGTGTCATCGCCGACGCCGGGAGCATACATGTATTCGGCATCTTCGGAAAAGGGCATCGGCTCAGTGTCAGGAAATACGGTGTCCGTATGAGCCATCATCACGGTGACGGAATCTTTTCCGGAAACGTTGACCGGAGCGATCACATTGAGTGCCGGATCGATCGTTACGCCGGTAAAGCCGTTGTCTTCGAACCATTTTTTGCAGAATTCCGCCCGTTTTTCCTCATGATGGGAGGGGGCGGGAATGGCGCAGAGATCACGGATGAGCTGCTTGAGCTCTTCCTGAACCGAAGCCGCATATTGAATCATCTTTTCAGTCAGCATTGCAAATTCACCAGATTAAAGTTGAACCACACCAAGGCCGTTTTCGATCTTGATATCGACACCGCACGGTTTGGACATTTCAGCAAAGTGCTCAAGGATATTGAGCGAGTTGTTAGGCTGCGGCCATCCGGCACGGGAGCGGGGCAGATGGAACTGCTCTTCGATCGGCATGAAGACCATTTTTACCAGTTCACCGTTTTCCACTTCCCAGTAGGGGATGACCGATTTATACATAATGGGGTCGTAGCACAAACCGCGCTGACCGTTGTTTGAACGGTTGTTGAAGAGCACGTCCAGACGGTCGTTGCCGTTGAGTTTCTGTTTGGCGAACATCCCGTCCGGAGCCCGGAGCACCGTTTCCAGCTGGATGATGAAGTCGCCCAGACAATAGAAGATCGGTTTGCCGTTGTAGATTTCCATGCCCCGCAGCAGATGCGGTCCGGTTCCGATAATGGCATCGGCACCGGCATCGATACACGCTTTTGCGAATTCGATGGAGACCGGGTCGATATTTTCTTTGGATTTGCCGCTGATCTCGTGGTTATGCATGGAAACCACCACATAATCAGCCATAAAACGGGCTTCAGCGATGGCATCGGTGACCCGCTTCAGGTCGACCGGGTTGCATTTGGAGATGATTTCGGCCTTGTCTGCAGCTTCAAACATCAGCTGACCGAAGGAAGTCGGAGGCCA
>JAZRNP010000410.1:0-6466 GCA_045648225.1 Victivallaceae bacterium
ACATGGCTACGATCCGACTTATGCGGGTCTCCCAGAGTTTCTGTTCGATATCGGGAGTATCCAGCGTCCAGGAACGGCAGTTGATGTAACTGGACATAAAGTTTTTCATACCGTATTTTTTCATCAGATCGGCATGATACATATTGTTGAGAATGTCGGTGGCAAAGGAGAATGTTTCGATTCCCAACCGGGCCGTATGAGCGATCGATGTCCGGGGCGACGGACTGAAGTGCATACCGCTGCGGGCGGGCCATGATCCGAACATAAACCCTTTGGTATCAAATTTACGGGCCTTGTATTCGCGTTTCTGTATCCGGGTCAGCGTATGGGTGTAAAGAACTCCGTTGACGGTGAGATCCAGCTTGTGCCAGCCGTATTTGGCCAGCGGCAGATCAAAGCGGTAAACGGCCGAACCGTTGGCCGGGACCTTGACTGCAGCCGAACGTTTGTGGCTCTCTTCTTTGTCATAGCTTTCGGTATTGAGTTTCAGTTCGGCATTGACCTCTTTGTCCAGATGGTTGGTCAAAGTCACCGAGTAGGAGGGTTTGCCGTCAACCCAGAGGTTGAAAAGCGATTCCGGCATGAATTTCACATCCAGATCGGTGATCCCGAGAGTGACTGCATAAACCTGAACCCCGGAGGGGACACCGGCACCGTGGAAACTGTAATAGTTGGGATCCGGATAAGCCCGGAAAAGATGAACATCTCCCGTCAACTCCAGTTCGATTACCTCCCGGTCCATGAAAGATCCCATTTTGTCCGGGCTGAAAGGAATCTTTATCAGCTGCAGCGAACCATCAGTTTTGATCGCTTCCGCCGGAGTGAAACTGATCGGGAACCCGGAACCCGGACGGTAAAACTGGGCAGTGAGACGGTTGATCCGGTCGGGACGGTTCCCGCAGGAAGCCAGAATATAGATGGCATTGAACTGCCGGTTCGGGATGCGGAACTGCAATCGGGTATGATTACCGCTCAAAACGCCGCCCCAGCGGCCGCCGGAAGTTCCTTTGTGCGGCTCTTCATATCCGGTGGAGTTGCCCTCTTTAAACCATGACGCTCCGAGATCTACGCAATCATTGCCGAACTCATTGGCAGCAGAGGCTTCAAAAGGGATGCCCTCAAAGACGAAACGATTGCCCCGGGTGATCCGGTTGTCACCTCTGATATTGTATTTATTGGCAAGGTTGACCGTATGGAAAAACTTACCGGCAGGAACAAGTTCAGTGACTTCCGGCGTTTTCAATTCCACATTGCGGGAAAAAGCCATGGACAAGTTGCGTCCGGCGATATCCGGAGTTACCGGCTGTTCCTGAAGCAGAATATTATCAAAATACCAGCGGATACGACCGTTTTCGACCTCGATAGTGATCGGGAAAAAGCTCTTTTCGGTATCCCGGAAAAATTTGCCGAGGAAAAAGGCGTTCCAATCCAGCACTACCGGATCCAGACTGAAATTCTGCGAATAGCGGCCATTGGGAGCATAGGTGGTATTTTCCCAGTGGTAACGCATTTTTACCGGGAAAGGATCATTGGGATAGCTGCGGATGTGCGGTTCATCTCCGGTGACGGAATAATGCTGCCAGAGAAAAGTATCTCCATTGTTGACCAGACGGAGTTTTTCTTTGCCACGGCCGGTTGAAATCGAAATCGTACCTTTTTTAGGGAGACGAACCGGAACCGTAATGCGCCAATTATCCTGAATTTTATACGGGACTTTGATCACCTGCGGTGAATTTCCGGTATTTTTGACAATTCCGTTTTCCTCTTTGAGTGCACGGCTTTTACCGAACCACGGAGCCGCCGCAAGTTCTGAAACAGCAGCCAGAGTCATACACACCCCCAAAGCAGCAATTTTATTCATCATAAACCCTCTTTAAAACAATTTATTTGTTGATTTTGATAAAGCCGCCTGCGCCGATGGTTCTGGTGTAAGTTCCACCATTGAATTTCACCGTGACCGGAGCAGTTTTACCGGTCCAGTTGGACAGGACGATCAGATATTTGTCTGAAGATTCCAGCAAATGCGCTTCAATACGGTTGTCGCTGCTGGAAATCAACGGAGCGGGCAACTTGAGTGAAGCGATATAGCGGCGGTGAGCTGCCGGATAGTTGCGCACACTGTAAATTTTGGGCGTACCCGCTTTGGAATCATGCATATAACTCAAGCCCGGGAAAAATCCACTGCAAATAACCCGGCCTCGACCGAGCTTCACCACGGAATTATGCGGCAGCTGTTCGCCGCCGATAATGGTCATGCCCTGAAATTTTCTGTTCTTTCTGGAGAAACGGACAAAGCCATCCTGTCCCCGGCCGACCGGGTGAAGCGTTTTGTATTCCCTGCGGGCAAAGGGCAGATCAAGTGCCTTGTTGAATTCGTCATACGTCAGCGCATTGGCTCCGAGATAGAGGGTATTGCCCTGCTTCACCCAGTCCAGAATATATTTGAGCTGACTGCGGCGGATATGGCTGTCCACCACAAACAGAACCTTGTAGGATTTAAGTTGATCGGCAAGATCATCTTCGCTCAAAACATCGGTCCGGTAATTGCAATGGCGCAGCAGCAGATGCAGAAAAACCCGCTCTTTACCGTAAATACTGCCGGTTTTCAAATTCCAGATATCCCCGGTTTGAGAGAGAAGCATCGCCGCATCACCTCTGACCGGGCGGGCGGAAGTCAGAGTTTTTTCAACTGCTCCGGCGGCAAAGGTGACATTCTTTATCGCCTGATAGATTTCCGGACGGCGGCTGTTGGTATCTGTGGAAATGGCATAATGAGGGCCGTAATTAAAGAAATGCATCGCTGAATTACCATAACCGATAGCGGAAAATCCTTTCGCCTGAACCTCCCAGGGGTGACGGCAGAGAATATTGTAGATACCGTAAGGAACACCGCTTTTACGGCAGGCGGCCCGCATGACCGCATTCTGGAATCCGACGCTCTGATAGGTCCCGGACAAATTGGCCCAGTCTTCGTGCCAGCCGTAGGTCAGAGCTCCGGAATTCAAAATTTCAAACCAGTCGCATCCCCGACCGATACTGCTGCCGCCGGTAACATCGGGCGCAAAATTGGCCGAAGTTTTTATGGAGGGATCGAACTTTTTAAACTCATTGGTTGCAGTTCGGAAAAATTCCGTCATCAGATGGTTGCGGAAACGCACCGACCAGTAATAGAGAGCTCCCTTGCTCTTGTCCAAAGTCCATTCGCCGCTGACACCAGCCTTTTTTTCTGCCAGATAAGCGGCAAATCTGCCTTTGCAGACCGCACATTTGCCGATATGATCGATCGGGAAATCCGGTTCGTCCATAAGATTGATAAAGAGCGGCGGCCGCTTCAATCTGGCGACCGTATCAGCCTGCGCTTTCATCAGCGAACCGATCGCCTTGAGATCCGGTTGGGAAAAGCAGCCTTTTGTTTTCAGATGAAAGAAAAATGAAGCAATGTTGTAATAGGGAAAATCAGCAGCCGCATTGTCAGCGTACATAAAGTGACCGGTGACACCATTGACCCCGAGCTGTTTGATAACTTCGCTCTCATTGGCCACGATCTGAGGATCAACGACATTGGGATTGAGCCGCATTCCGGTCAGAAACGGATAAAGTTCCGGAGTCTTACCATCCTTGACCGGAGTGGTCGCCCAGGCAAAAGCGATCGTCTTATTGCTCTCCTCCAAATCAGAACTGACCGTCCCTTTGGTGAGATTGATGCTGACCAGAATTCCGTTGCCTTTACCGGAACGCTTGAAACGCTTGACAATATTCTTATCATCGGGTGTCCGGGAAAAGATCACTTCAAAATCGGCAGTTTTCTCATATTCTTTATAACTGCGCCGGGCATCGAACAACAGCCGGTCTTCTCCGTTGAAAGTGAGGTGTGTTGAAATTTTCATCCACGGCGAAGCATCTCCGGGGCCCAGCAGATGTTTTTTGGAAAAACCTTTGACCGCTCCGAAAACCAGTCCGGTTTTGTTGATATTCATGTGCGGCGGATAATGAGGAGCCCGGGAAAGTTTTCCGAATACATGGATCGCCACCGGACGCACTTGCGTATTCAACATCTTTATCTGCACATAAAGCGGAGAAATATCCAGAATTTTCGGCTGATAATTCAAATCGGAGGTGAGTAAAAAGAGGTCAAGGTGGCGGGTTCCCTGCGGCGTGAGCTTACCTCCGGGAAGTTTGGTCAGTTGAAGTTCCAATTCTCCGGCAGAAGGAGCATCAAATTCGATCGAATACCACATGAACCGGGCGAAACTGCCGCCGTATTTTTTCTGCATGTCAGGAGTCGAACGCTGGGACTTTTCGTTAAAAATCTGCTGCGTGAGCACCGTTCCGGCCTGCCGGACGGTCAACTGAAACGGAGCCGGATAATTCAACACATCCAGATAACGGAAATGCAGTTTATATTTTCCGGGAGCGGCAATGGAAACAGTTTTGGACGCACTTCCCGGCTTTTTTGAATGCCCGGAGAGAAATTTGCCCGCAGACGGACGGTCGGCATACCAGCTGGGGAAATGCGGTTTTACCACCCACGCTCCATCTGCACAATTGAATGATTCAGCTTCAAAAATCAGCGTCCCCCGGGGAACTTCCGCAAAAAGCCCGCAAAGCGACAGCAAAACCGCAAATAAAAAAATCCTTTTCATCGCCATCCCGTATTACAATTCGTAGTTGGTATACACGTATTTGATACTTTTCAGAGCAGGAGCGTTCCAAATCGCCACATAATTGTAAGCCCCGTAAAGCAGTGCATAATTCCAGTTTTCCACATGTCCATCCGACAAAAGATGATTGGCCCCCGTAGAATGTGCCTTGTCTGCCCCGATAGACAGCGCGACATTGTTGGTATATCGTATCGCAGACGAAGGCGCCATACCGCGTGATTTAAAACAAGTCCACTTTTCCGTGATCAGAGTAGTTTTTGTGGGGTACGGATTTTTTGAAGACCACTTCGGCCAGTTCTTACGGGAGTCGGTTCTTTTATCCAGTTCGCCGTCACCATCATAAAATCCGACCCGGGTATTATAAGCATAACTCAAATGGGTCTTCTGACTGCCGTGATACATTATATCATTGGGATCGCCCGGACACTTCAAAACATCCGGATAATACTCTCCACCGATTATTTTATACGGTATATATTTCTTGTCGGTAAAAACTTCCTGCCACCACCCCGGCCCCCCGTTTTTGCTATGCGCACGGGCTGACATGATCACACCGTCGTTTGCATCTCCATAAGCTACAATCCCCGGATAAAGCTGCTTCAAGTTATTCAAACAACTGATCGCCTTACCCCGGGCCCGCGCGTTCTGCAACGCCGGGAGCAAAAGTGCCGCCAGAATTGCGATGATGGCAATTACCACGAGAAGCTCTATTAAAGTAAAGCATGTGTGCTTTACTTCAACATGTTGAAGTCCTTTGGAAGTAACAGTTTTCATTTCATATCCCCCTTGATGATATTCTTATAATTGTCTTTCATTTTTGTGAAAAATCGGATAACATAAACAAAAAAGCTCTTCAAAAGTTAAAATAACATCTCTGTAGAACGATTGCAAGTCGGGTATATCATAAAGTCGGACTTTTACCGGGAAATCTTCTGTTTTTATGAGACAAATGCGAGAAATTTTGAATTTTTATGCAAAAACCGTTTGACTATTCAAAAATCGGAGCTATATTATAAAAACAGCAAGCGAGTGTAACTCAGCTGGTAGAGTATCACGTTGCCAACGTGACTGTCGCCGGTTCGAATCCGGTCACTCGCTCCATTTCGATTGAAACAGGAACTTTGCAAAACTGCAAGGTTCCTTTTTTATTGCCGGTAAGCAGTTGCAGCCCGAACACATTCTGCGAGTTTTATAATGATAATTTTCAGAATCAACTTGACAAACTGCTTTTGAGAGGATATATTTTACATATACTTGCGTCTCCATCGTCTAGAGGCCTAGGACACCGGGTTCTCATCCCGGCAACATGGGTTCGAATCCCATTGGAGATGCCATTTTTTTGTCTTTTTTTCCAAGAATCGTGAGTAATCCCTGCAAAAAGCAATCCTCTGCCGGAAAATGTATTTTCCGCAGAGGATTTTTCTTTTTGCGGTTATTTTTTGCGATGCAAAAAATGGGATTACTCACTTTCCTGTGGGTTGCCGTCGCTCCGCTCCGGCTCGTCGGGCTTCGCCCTCCGTCGAATCCCAAATGGAGGGTCAAACCGTTTTGCAAATTTTCCGCAAGGATTTTAAAAGATTATTTTGAAGAGTTTCGAAATGGTGTACTGAATGATAAATTGGGAGCAGGTTTAAAAAAATCAAACTTGTATTATACGGCAAAACCGAATATATTAAGAAGGGATGATTTTGTAGATATGAATGTCCCCATATGGGTGTTGGTGCCGATGTGTGCCGTTTGGAACAGCGGAATACAAGTTATTTATGCGAAGGATAAAATTGGGGCTGAAAATTACCCGAATGCAT
>JAZRNP010000411.1:0-4879 GCA_045648225.1 Victivallaceae bacterium
TGAAATTGGCTTCGTAGGTGTTGGCACCGAGGTGGGGCAGCATGATGTCAGCGACATCGCCAACGCTCTTGGGACCGGCGGCATCTTTGGGATAAACGTCGTTGCAGTAGACGATCTTTTTGGTAGCTTTGACAGAACGGAGATCTTCTTCGTTGATGATTCCGGCCCGGGCGCAGTTGACCAGAATGGCACCGGGTTTCATCATTTCAAAGAGACGGCGGCCGATCATGCCGCGGGTTTCGTCGTTTTCGGGAATGTGCAGAGTGATGCAGTCCGCTTCGGCGAAGATCTTTTCGATACTGCACAGTTCAACGCCGATCTTTTCGGCAAGCGCAGGAGAAAGCATCGGGTCATAGCCGAGAATTTTCACATCAAAACCGGACATCCGTTTGACCACCAGATTTCCGATGTGGCCCAGACCGAGGATACCGACGGTTTTACCGGTCAGCTCGTGGCCCATGAATTTGCTCTTTTCCCATTCGCCGGCCCGGGTGGAAGCATCGGCAGGCAGGACATGACGGTAAGCGGCGAGGATCATTGCGACCACCTCTTCGGCAACAGCGTTGCTGTTGGCACCGGGGGTATTCATGACATCGATACCGCGTTTGCGGGCATATTTGATATCGATGGTGTTGTAACCGGCACCGGCCCGGACGACCAGTTTGAGTTTGGGCAGAGCGTCGATGACTTCAGAGGAAACCTTTTCACTGCGGACGATCAATGCTTCCGCATCGGAGTGCTGTTTGATGAGCTCTTCCATCGGGGTGGCACCATCGAGGATGGTCTCGTAACCACGCTGGGTGAGCAGGTCTGCGGCGAATTTGTCAAGTTTGGTCGGAATAAGAACTTTGGGCATTTCTGAAGTCTCCTTTGTTTGAACAATAATTCTGTCCATTTAATATACCATACAAACACCCTTTTTGCAAGGTGAAAGCCACTATATTTCAAAGAAAATATTCCCCCGGAATCCGGCCTTGCAAAAACGCCGGAGCCGAAGCTCTTTTCCGCCCCTGCATGGACAAAAAGACAGCGTCAACCGGAATGATATTCCGATCGACGCTGTTCAATGCTTCCGGAAAAATTATTTCACATCGAGCATCCGGCGGATCGCTCCTTCGGCAGATTGCAGAACCTCCGGTGCCAATACGACTTCGTCCTGACCGGTACGCAATGCTCTTTCGACATCAGCGAGGGTCAGTTTTTTCATATCCGTGCAGAGAATTTCCGGATGAAGCAGATGAAACTTTTTGTCAGGATTGGCGAGCATCATGCGGAACATGATCCCGCTCTCCGTACCGACAGTAAATTCATCGTGACTTGAAGCGGTGACATAATTGAGCATCGCCCCGGTACTCAATGCCTGATCGGCGGCATTCACCACCTCCGGACGGCATTCCGGATGGACGAGGATCTGAGAAGCCGGATACTGCTTGCGGGCGGCATCGATCATTTCGACCGTGACCGCATCATGAACCGGGCAGCATCCGTGCCACAATTCCATGGGCCGCTTGAGTTTATTGATCAGATTGGCTCCGAGATTGCGATCCGGCAGAAACATTATTTTGCGGTCGGCCGGGATCGAAGAAACTATTTTTTCCGCATTGCCGCTGGTACAGCAGATATCGACCAGAGCTTTTACCTCGGCGGTAGTGTTGACATAGGCGATCAGCAGAGTATCCGGATTGGCGGCCTTGTAGGCTTTGAGTTCATCGGGATCGACCATGTCCGCCATCGGACATCCGGCATCGCTGCGAACCATGACCACTGTAGCATCGGGGGAGAGTATCTTGGCCGTTTCAGCCATAAAGCGGACCCCGCAAACGATCAGCATTTTTGCGTTGGTATTGGCGGCTTTTATGCTCAATTCCAATGAATCACCGCAAAAATCGGCGATCTCCTGAATTTCGGCGGCGACATAGTTGTGAGCGAGAATAACCGCCTGCCGCTCCTGCCGCAATTGATCTATTTTTTGAATAAGAGTGGATTTATCCATTTTTCACTTCTCCGGTAATTTTCAGCAAATTGCTGGCAATGGCAACAAAATCATCAACGGTCAGTTTATCCGGCCGGACCTCCATGGGAATATTCAATTTTTCAAAGGTTTCGGCGACCTCTTTTTTACCGAACATCTGGCCGAGAACCTTGCCCAACTGTTTACGCCGCTGGTTGAATGCGGTTCTTACGACCCGGGAAATCATCCGGACTTCGGCATCACTGTAATGCTTGTCCTTACGCAATTCAAAAGAGATGAGTGCCGATTCGACCTCCGGCGGCGGACAGAACACCTCCGGTGGAACGATCTTTTCGATTTTCACGTTGTAAAAAAGCTGGATCCGTACCGACAATGCGCCGTATGCTTTAGTTCCGGGGACTGCGGCGAGCCGTTCCGCCATCTCCTTTTGCAGCATAAAAAACATCGATTGCGGTTTATTTCTGCATTCGAGCAGTTTGGCAATGAAAACCGAACTTATGGCGTAGGGGAGATTGGCGACCGAACGGTACGGAGTGCCATCCGGAAAAAGTTCATCATAATCGACCCGGCAGGCATCGGCTTCAACCAGACGGAAATTGTTGCCGGAGGCAAATTTTTCCCGGTTGTAGGCGGCGAGCCGGTGGTCATATTCAATGGCGGTCAAGTTGGCACCGGCAGCGACAAGCCGGGAGGTGAGCGCACCGAATCCGGGCCCCACTTCGAGAATATTATCCTGCGGCGAAACCCGGGCGGCACGCACGATCCAGTCCAGCAGATTGCCGTCCAGCAAAAAATTCTGTCCCAATCCGCGGCCCGGGCGCATACCCAGTTTTTCCAATTCTGCAATAAGTTCTTTTTTATTCATGGTACTGTTTCATCAATGTTTACAACCGCAATGGCCTCCACAGCATCCGGAGGACGCAGACGGACATTGGCGGCTCATGGCGCAGCCGGCAGCGGGTTGGGAAGAGATCGCTCCGATACGGCTGGGCTGTTTGTCCAGCTCCACAGAAGCACAACGGGGACACTCGGCGGGAGAATCAAAACGGGCCAGAAGCAATTCAAATTCGGCCTGACACTCCCGGCATTTGTAACGGAAAATAGGCATATTCAACGCACTCCGGTTCGATCTGTCAACAAAATAACGGTTTTGCGGCCCCGCCGTCCGGACAGGGCCAATCTGAACACATTGCCGCGTTCATCGAGGATAATTGTCTCCTGCGGCGTGGTGGTTCTCGAAAAGATGAACAGCGTTTTATTCCGGTTGAACGGCCGCAAAGATGAAGGAGCAAAATAGCGGGAAACCGAACAATCCGGCAGGGTGATGTTATTGATCCGGGATTTTTCACTGATACCGGCGAGCAGGGTTTTGTCCGGCAGCACGCAACCGTAAGGTTCCAGTCTGTCGGCGATGGGAACAAGTCCGCCGGAGGAGATCACATATCCTCTGCCTTCTTTGTCCTGCACCAGCACTCCATTGGAAATATGCGGCAGATTCAAACGCCATACCGGGGTGAAATCATTGGGCAGATTCAAACTTTTTTCCAGAAACAGAATGTTTCGGTTGACCGAAAAAAACTCACATATTCCGCTGCCGCAGGCAATGATGTTGCGGGTGCCGGGATTGTAACTCAATGAAAGTACCGGTTTTTTGGCATCGCAGTAACGGGGTTCTTTTTCCGGTTCGTCCAGATCGATTTCAGCAAAGCTGTTGTTGTTTTCAAAGGAGACCCACGCTTTTGAGCCGTCGGTGCAGACTGAATTTATCGGCTGTTCAAATCCGGGACCGGCCTGCGTTATTTTTTTGCGCTTGAGATCGATCATAAGCAATGCATTACGATTCTGGAAAGCACTTTGCGCCTCCTGAACAGCCAGTATCCGGCTGCTCATACCGGGAATAGTGATGATCTCTCTTATCCGGCGTTTTTCCAGCATCATACCGCCGCATATTTTATTGTTGATAACATTGACAAAGACCAGTCTGGTGGAATTGGGTTTGCCGGTACCGCCGATTTGTTCAGCGATGACCAGCAGACTTTCGTCCAGAGAGAGCAAAGCTCCGGAAATATCAGCCTGCCCGGAAAGACGGGAGATATCCGTCGAAGGCTTCCAGTTGAAAAGAATATTATTTTCACTGATCGTGTAAGCCAGCATCCCCGGAGGAGTGGATGAATTATTCTGCACTCCGGGAGATGCAACTTTTTCCCAGACTCCGGTAGGTTCCACCACCGCCGCAGTGTCCTGCCAGTCATAGTGTATTTTCGGGACCTCTGCATAAAGCACAAATGTGCAACAAATCATTGAAAGCAAAAGAAAAAACCTGTTATTTTTCATTTTCCCGTCCCTTCTGCCTGTGGCGGGATTGACAAAGTTTTTACCCGCCGTTATATTAATAGAGATGCTGTACTGCGGAAATTTACAGTTCCGGCAGTCCGCATAAAACAATCTGACAGATAATATAGCACAATTTGCAGAAAATAAAACCATGGCTGTAAGAAAAAAATTCATAGATCGCTTCAGTGAACGTTTCGACGACCTTGATCAGGGCAGCCGTCAGGCTTATCTGCTCCGTCTGGTGCGCGAACGGGGCTTTTTTGAAACCGTTTTCAACGCCATTGATGACGGGATTCTGGTCATCGACCGGGAACTGAAAATGCGCTACTTCAACCGCGCCGCCGAAAAATTGCTGGCACTGCCCGCCGATACCTCCAATATCCGGCTCTCCCGGCTGCTGCCCGGCATTGACTGGGAACGGATCCTGCACGGCGAAAATGAAAACTGGCATCAGGTGATCCGGCAGGAGCTGGAAATCCGTTATCCGGAATCCCGGTTTGTTCAGTTCTATCTTGCGCCGCTGACCGATGAAACCGGACTTGCGGCGGTGATCCTCCACGATGTCACCGAAAC
>JAZRNP010000412.1:0-3971 GCA_045648225.1 Victivallaceae bacterium
GTTCCCGGCACAAGGTCCACTTGCCGATAAGTTTGTTGTATTGGCAGCGGTCGTTTCGCTCTGACAGGGCACAGTAGTCATAGGGCAGTCCCGTGCCGTATCCGCCGGGGAAGTAATCCGGAGCCTCCTGAGTGCCGGCAAGTTCCATGCCGTGATAACGGAGAATTTTTGCCGCATTATAGAGAGCGAGTGCCCGCTGGTTTGCTTCAAGTTTTGTGTTATTGCCTTTTTCCATGAAGGCGATATAATTTTGCAAATTCGGCAATTCATTTTCCGGCAGATAACGAGCTGCAAGATCAAAGCGGTTTTCCCGGAATGCCCGGCGGGAAACCAGATATTTATACTGGTTGTCGATTTTTGAGTCGCCGAGTTTTTTTACAAATTCAAACGCTTCGTCAAGCGTAAAAAAGCGTTCAAGGATGATGTGGAGATCGACCTCGGAGTTCGCCCGGTAAAAGTATTCTGCGGCCTCTTTGAAGTCGTGACGGAAAACCAATGCACTTCCCAGCAGACCGAAAACATCTTTTTCGGCACTGATCCGGTATTCATAATCATGGACATGGACCAGAGAACCTTTTTCCACCGGCATCGCTTTTTCTGCCATACCGAGCCATTGGCGCAATTTTTTTGCGGCAAGATAGGTGTTGCCGGTTTGCCGGGCAAGTTTAGCTTCGATGTAAACGGAGAGCAGAGTAGGTTTTGCAAGTTGTTTGATATATTCTCTGGCGAGTTTGACATCGCCTTTTTTGTAAGCATGACAGGCCCGGATATCGGCACTTCGCAGGGGATAGCCGGAGATCATCCGCTGAAACCGGGGCGAAAGATCGGTGATCGCCAGAAATTCTCTGGTCAACGGATCTTCGATCAGGGCAAGATATTGAGCATCCGAGAGGCGGTTGATCCACTTTTTGTCAATGGAAGCAAGAAAATCCAGAGGTGAGTTGCTCAATTCTGCTTCTGCTGCACGGCGAATTACTTTTACCGGATTCTGACCGTAGCGTATTTCCAGAGTGTAACTGCGGAGGGCAACTCCGGCGGTGTCCGCAAAACCGGAACGCACCGCATTACGGCAGTTTTCATAATGAGTGTGGCACTCATCTTTAAAGTGATTGCCCAGCATGAAGTGAACCCATGCGGTACGGTAAAGGCGGTGTTCCGGCGGGAGTTTGAGGAGCTTATTCCATGCTTGAGGAACCGTTGAAAGTTCACTGTTGCCGAGCAATTCCACATATCCGGATAAGTAAAGTTTGAATTCAGCAAGTTCCTCCGGCAGTTCCGGACATTCAGAAAAGTCGCACTTGCGTTCACTGCGCCAGCGGGTGATGAAATCGGCGTAGGCTGAAATCAGTTTGTTCTGTTCTGCCGGATCAAGGCCGGGGAGACGTTTTTTTACGGCATCCGCAAAATCGTTTTTTTCTGCCTCAAGCGTGCTGGAGCCAATTGGAAACGCAAAGGGGGCAGGGAGCAGATCCCGGTGCATCCGGACAAAGCGTTTGAATGCGGCCGTTTTATTCAAACTGACAGAGTAGGCATTGCCGGGTATCAGGTACGAGGGCGAAAAATATGGAGCGCAAGCCAGCACAGAGGAAACGGCAGCTGCTGCAGTGGAGATGATGACGGCGGTTTTGAAATTCATTTTGATGGATCCTCCTTCCTGGTTATGGTCAATGGAGATTGTTCGGGGGTAAATGCGGCAGGAGTGCGGAGCCACATGAAGAGTTTGCTTTCACCATCCGGCGGCAAGGTCAAATCAAGCGTTTTGCGGTCAAAGGAGAGCTCCGCATTGTTGAAGGTGTCGGCGTCGCTGATGACAAAACCATCGTTCCATTTCATATCAAGAGAGAGTTTTTCAGCAAAACCACCGCAATTTTTAATATATAAATACCAGCTGCCGTCATCGGAATATTGCCAGTAGTGCCGGATTTCAGGAGTGTATCGGCCGGATTTGCAGATTTTTTGAGCAGTTTGAAATGACAACGCTTCGCCGTCTCCTGCGATCCCGATGCGGAACAGTATCACACCGATTTTTTGATTCTCCGCCATTGCGGCCAGACGGCTGACCAGTTCCATATCCGGACGGATGCTCCTGTCATCGATGTTGTAGCAGTAAAAGGGCAGGGCCAGTTTGAATGGACGCTTCAAATTTACCGCATCGGCGATGGCGGTGAATGCAGTTTTTCTGTCAATGATGGAATAGCTGCCGTTGCGTTTTTCCAGACCGTGGATCTGCAAAACATAAAAATCGCAGAGTTGTGCAAGTTTGCGGAATTCCGTTTTGTGTTTGATATGGCAGGGCAGAACTGTTGCAGAGAGAGTGATTCCGGGAACTCGTTTGCGCAATTCCTGCATAAGCTGCGTATAGTAATCCAGGCGGCTCTCCGGGGCATCCAGGTCGATCTGCAAGGCTTTGCATTTTTGCCATGGACGATAGAGTGCAATTATTTTTGCGGCCAGTTTTTCCGGAGGGGTGTCCAGGTGGCGGATGTGGATCCTTATCACCGGTGTCGCCCTGGGGAAAACTGCTTCCGGCAATGCGGAGGGGGAAACGATCGTGACTCTGCCGTTTTGTTCCAATTCTCCGGCAAGAAAAAAGAGTCGGCTTTCCGAATATTTCAACACCTCTGTTACCGCATTTTTTACCTCCGGCGTATGTTTACGCTGCCAGACATAAAAATCCGGTTGAGCTGCCGTCAGTAATAATGACAACATTGACAAAAATATGATTCCGATACGCATTGATATACCACCATTTAAGTTGATTTTTTTGAAGAGGATGGAATATAACTTTTCAATCCGGAAAATTCAATCGGTTTTTAGAAAATTTTCAAAAAACTTATTTACAACTTCCCATTTTCTCCGTTCCCGGAAAATATCTGAAATAATTCCCGTTTGTCTGTTGTAAAAAGTGGTATTTGCTGTTATATTTTACAATTGATCATGTGTGATGATATGATTGGGGAATTTTTTTATGAAAAGCGATGCTGAACTCAAACAATATGTGATCTCTGCAGTCAGATCCAAACAGCAGCAAATCATTGAGCTTGCTGAAAGAATTTTGAACAATCCGGAGTTGGGATACCGGGAGATCAAAACCGCCGATCTGGTCGCCAATGAATTGAAAAAACTTGGCCTGAACGTCCGTACTCAACTTGCCATAACCGGTGTCCGCGCCGATATCGACAGCGGCAGACCGGGACCGAAAATTGCCATTATGGGCGAATTGGATGCCCTGCCGGTTCCCTCTCATGTTTTCGCTGACCCGGAAACCGGTGCAGCTCATGCCTGTGGTCATCATGCCCAATTGGCAATGATGCTGGGGGCGGCTCAGGTGCTGGTGCCGATAGTGAAAGAGTTGTCCGGTTCATTGGCTTTTATCGCTGTTCCGGCGGAGGAGTTCCAGAGCCTGGAATATTGCCGCGGACTGATCGCCTCCGGAAAAATCAGTTATTGCGGCGGCAAACCGGAATTCATCAAACAGGGTTTTCTGGATGATATCGATGCGGTACTGCTCATACATGCCGGACACGATACCTTCACTCCGGAAAGTTTCAACGGCTTCTGCATGAAGCAGATCATTTTTGAAGGCAAAGCCGCTCACGGCGGTCTGCGCCCCTGGGACGGAATCAACGCCGCCTCCATGGCCCGGCAGGCCCTGAACATGATCGACGCCCAGCGGGACACCTTTGACGATCGTTCAAGCGTGCGTATCCACGGTATTATTTCCGACGGCGGCAGTGCCGTCAACGTGGTTCCCGCCCGTGCGGAACTTGAACTCCAGGTGCGTGCCAAGACCCCTGAAGCGGTGAAAAGAAGTCGGAGGCCAAGCGGTCTTAGGAAGACAAGAAATCTACTCAACTCCTTGGCTCACAGAACGACATGGCTACGATCCGACTTAGTGCCGTCAACGTGGTTCCCGCCCGTGCGGAACTTGAACTCCAGGTGCGTGCCAAGACCCCTGAAGCGGTGAAAAG
>JAZRNP010000413.1:0-1585 GCA_045648225.1 Victivallaceae bacterium
GCTTTCAGCAGCGTTCTTTCTCGTTTGGTAAGTTCCATAGCTTACTTTTTAGCGGGTTCTGCAGCAGCTTTTTTGACTGCTTTTTTTGCAGCTTTTTTTACGCTCTTTTTGGCTTTGGCCGGAGCAAAATCTCCATTGTCCAGAGCGGCGAGCATCTGTTCACACTGGCTGACCCAGGTGATAAAAGCGAAATCATCGACCATCATGCTCTTGCGGGCAATGATTTTCTGAAGCATCGCCTTGGCATCAGCATTGTTTTTGGCGGCGATCATCAGACGGGCAGCCTGACATCCGGCCTGAGCTTTGATTCCGGCGGAAAATGCCGTTTCATCGGCGGCTTTGGCAAAAGCCTTGGCTGCATCAGCGAGTTTGCCGTCAAGTTCAAGTACGGCGGCCAGTTCCATCGCCGCAGCCTGACGGAGAATGGTGTCCGCACCGGCATTATCAGCGACAGCCTGCAGCTGAACAGCCGCATCAGCGTATGCTTTTTTCTCTTTCAAACTGGAAGCCAGACGGAGTCTTGCCATATCCGCTCCGGGGACGGAACTGTTTTGGGCAATGATTTCAGCGAGTTCATCATTTTCAGCTGAAACAAACTTCGCCTGAATATCTGCGATCTTTTTGTTGTGATGACTGACCACGGCATAAGTTGCCACGCCGGCAATCACAACGAATACCGCAACAATGGCAACCTTGAGCCAGTATTTGCTGATAAACAGCTCCACCCGCTCGGTTTCACTGAGCAGTTCTTTTTCTAAACCGTCGATCTTGGTAACATTACGTTTGGACATATTAAAAATTCCTTATTGTAAATGAATGGATCAATGATGAGAGAAAATCCGTTCCGGAGCATGATACAGGGCAACACCGAGTTCGTTGGCACGTTTTACAACATCGGCATCACGCAAGCTGCCGGAGGGAGAGATGATGGCTTTGATACCGGCTTTGGCAGCGGCTTCAACACCGTCTTCAAAGGGGAAGAATCCGTCGCTGGACATCACGGCACCTTCCAAAGTGGCGGTTCCGGTATATTTCTCTTTGAATTTGACGATTGCCTGTTCGATGGCACCGACCCGGTCCTGTTCACCGGTTCCAACCGCAAGGGTCTGACCGTTGGCGACGATGACCACACCATTGGAACGGACACTCAGATTGACGTGCCAGGAGAAAACCAGATCCTGCATCTGAGCTTCTGTGCACTCAGCAGTGGAAATTTGTTCTCCGCAACGGCTGTTGCTGCCGGCAGCACGTTTCAGATCGGCGGTGGAACGGATGTCGGTCAACAGGGGAGCGGCGATCACCAGAGAACCGTCAGCGAGAACTTTGATGGTGTCGGCACTGCCGGCAACTTCATCACGGAAACGGGGAAGCGTGGCAAGATCACCGCATTTGATGATACGGATATGCTTGTTGAGCTTGAAAGTTTCACCGTCGTTAAAAATATCCAGCACGCCATCTTCGAAATCCGGAGCAACCACGCATTCAACAAAGGTGCTCATAATCTCTTTTGCAGTCTCGCAATCGACCGGAACATTGAATGCTACCACGCTGCCGAATGCCGCACGGGAATCGGCGTCACGGGCTT
>JAZRNP010000414.1:0-2470 GCA_045648225.1 Victivallaceae bacterium
TATAAGTTGCGCCAGAAGACCGCTGATGACTGTATCGTCATCGCAGACGATGCCGTCAGGACGGGATCCCGGAGCTGATTCCAGAAGTTTGCGGGCAATGGCGGCTCCACCGTCGTAGGACACGCCGATCATTGAATCAATATTTTCCTGACGGCGCAGGGCGAGCTGCTCCTGCGAGGTGCAGATCTGAGTGATATTGCGGCATCCGGCATCCTGCAGTGCTTCTATGGCTTCCTTTATGAAGCGGTTGACTTCGATCACAACGCTCAAGGGCATGGTGACTGCGTCATCGTCGCCGATGAAACAGCAGGGCAGATTCATCTGGGCAAGTTTTTTCTGCGAATCCTGAGCAAATGGGCAGAGGGTGATGATGCCGTCGCAACGGTTTTCGATCAGAGCCTGTTCCATGCCCGGAAACTCATCCAGAGCCGGGGCAGGGGAATCCAGCGGATCGGACGCCTGATAAAAGGTCACGCAGCGGCAGGATCGTTCTGTGAGCAGTTTCTGGATGAAACCGGCAAGCGTTGCAGAATAGGCACTTCCGGAGAGCGGACGAACTGCAACTGCAATCGTTCGCCCGGTCAGATGACCACCGTCCGGATTGGCAACAAAGAGTCCGACCTTGTCCCTGACTTCGAGTACTCCGAGGCGGCAGAGGGAATCAACGGCTGCAGCAATAGTCTGGCTGCCAAAGCCGAATTCGGCACGCAGCGTGGCATACGCCGGCAGACGATCGCCGGTTTTCAACTGACGATCGTGAATGTAGGTGATAAGTGCGTTTCTCGCACTCTCAACTCTGCGTGGCAGTCCTGTTGCCGAAGCCATATTTATCGTTTCTCCAATATTGGTTTGTATACTAAAATCGGTATACGCTTATTAATATATCCTTGCAATAATGTTTTTTCAATAGTATTTTTATAAAAAACAGACTTTTTTTGACTGGATATTTCATTGAATTGTTCTTTTGAGTGCCAAAAGGGGTGTTTTTCTGCGCAACATACGGTTTTTACAGCGGTAATTGTCTTTTTGCAAAAAAGGTGCAGGAAAGCCGCTTGACAAATGATGAAATATGGTATAATTTAGAATAGTGACGGAACTTTCTGTCAAAAAATGTAAAATATAAAGGTTTTTCAGTATTTATGTTCAGAATGATGCTCAGCGGCAAAATCCATACGGCAACCATCACCCGGTGTCTGGTGGATTATGAAGGCAGCTTGGAAATAGATCCGGATTTGTTGAAGGAAGCCAACATTCTTCCTTATGAAAAAATTCTCGTTGCAAACCGTAACAACGGTTCACGCCTTGAAACTTACGCCATCCCCGGCAAGGCAGGAAGTCGTGATTTCTGCCTCAATGGTCCGGCCGCCCGGCTGGGAAAAGTCGGTGATGTGGTGACGATCATGGCATTCAGTGCAGTCGAGGAGGAACGTTTGAACGGGTATCATCCGACGGTCATTGTGCTGGATGAAAATAATGAGATCAAAAGCAGGCACAATTAAATCCCGGAGAGCCTGCCGGGGGCAGGTGATCGCCGAATATGTGATCTTTCTGGCGGCAACACTGGTGCTGCTGCTGGTTTTGGTGTTTTTGATGAGGGCCGTTGGTGCCCATGGAGAGAAAACGGTTGACCGTATCGGGTATTCGGTGCCGTAAGAGTTTGAAATTTGGTAACATTGGTCCGGTTCGATTTGCCGGAGTGTTGACTGAAGATAATAAAACAAGGAGCAATGCTGATGAAAAAAGCTGTTATCCGCCGGCACAAACGCGAAAAAGGACAGGCGTTTGTTGAGTATGTGATTCTGATCGCAGTTGTCGCTTTGGCCGCACTTTTCGTTCTGGTAAACTTCAGTGACCGTCTCGGTGAGATGGTTACCGGTATCACCAAAACTCTTGGCGGCGAAGGTGAAAGCAAAAAGAGTATGGAGGTCGTTCAGAACCTCAAGGCTGACGGTGCTGATATCGAATAATCCGACCGGAAGTGTTTCGGGCATTTTTGCTTGAAATATTTTTTCATTGCAGCTTGATTTTTGCAATTGACCGTGTTATTTTGTTGATAAGAGGACGGCTATGGTAGCTGTCCGTAAAAAAAAGATAAGGAGATTGAAATATGAAGAAATGTCTTATTATCGCTGTCGCTGCTCTGATGGCTTGTGTTTTTACCGGTTGCGGTTCTCTGCGCACCCCGAAAAGCGGTCCCCGCAGCAAATACGTCTACTACAACACCTTCTTCGGTCTTTCCATTGAAAGTGCTGTCTACGGCGACGGTGCCATCGTCAAGTAATTGTTGACAATCAGAACTGCTGTTCTGCTGATTGCCGGACAGCAGTTTACAATTGAGAGAAAATTATGAAAAAGTGTCTTATCATTGCTGTTGCTGCTCTGATGGCTTGTGTTTTCACCGGTTGCGGTTCTCTGCGTACCCCGAAAAGCGGTCCCCGCAGCGGAAATGTTTACTATCACACCTAAGTCG
>JAZRNP010000415.1:0-2590 GCA_045648225.1 Victivallaceae bacterium
AGAAATTCAGCCGGTCGTCCGTCTGCGCTCCGGCTGCAAAACCACGCACTCCCACTCACCGCCAGCGCAAGAAATAACATTGATTAAAGCTGTTTTGTTTTTGTCTGCATTACTCATAACTCCAGACTGTCCGGATTCAGCAGAAAGTCGTAAATGCTCATGGTCAATATGCCGTGTTCATCATACAGCGGAGCCGGAGCGTGGGAGGTGATAACGATCTTTTTGAAAGAATCATCGATCTTCAAAAGTGACCGGATCTCCTGTTCACGCTTTTCTGCATCAGGAATCATATAGGCAGATTGGATGTAGTAGCGTTTTGAACCTTTATTGGCAACAAAATCAACTTCAAGCTGTTTGCGGCTGTAAGTACCGGCAGGGTTCTTTTCATTAACGGTAACTTGTCCGATATCCACATTGAATTTGCGGTGGCGAAGCTCGTTGTAGATGATGTTTTCCATGCTGTGAGTTTCTTCCAACTGACGGAAATTCAAACGGGCGTTGCGCAAACCCAAGTCAGAATAATAATATTTCTGCGGAGTTTCGATATATGCTTTACCCTTGATGTCATAACGCTGGGCAGCTTCAAGCAAATAGGCATCTTCCAGATACGCAATATACTTGGTAAGAGTGGAAGCGTTTATTTTGGAATTCTTGACGCTGTGGAAAGTTTTGCGTAATTTTTCCGGATTGACCAGACTGCCGATGGTTGAAGCAAGGATGTCCAGCAAATTTTCCAGTTCCGCAACTTTCCGGATCTTGTTTCTGCCCACAATATCCCGCAGATAAGTTTCGGTATAAAGGGCATTGAGAATGGCGATTTTATCTTCCGGAGAAACTGCCAATGCCACCAATGGCAGACCGCCGTAGAGCATATATTCCTGAAAACGGCTGATTTTATCATCGTTGAAAATGGAAAAATACTCGGCAAAGGTCAGCGGAGTCATGTGGATCTCATCGCCACGCCCCCGGAACTCGGTTATGATGTCTTTGGAAAGGAATTTAGCATTGCTACCGGTAGCGTAAATTTCGGCATTCTTTCCAAGCAAACCGTTGAGGACGGACTCGAAGTCACCAAGCAGCTGGATCTCATCAAGCAGAAAAATGGTATCCGGCTGTTGGGCAAGTTTCTCTTTGGCAAATTCATAAAAGAGATCGGGATCGCGGAACTTTTTGTTGTCGCGTTCATCAAACGCCATTTCCACGATCTCTTCCGGAGCAATGCCATTGGCGAGCAGATGATTTTTGAAAATGGTACGCAAAAGGTAAGATTTTCCGCACCGCCGCAATCCGGTAATGATTTTGACAAATCCGTTCCCCTGCTTGCGGATCAGTTCATCAAGGTAAAATTGCCGTTGTATTTCCATAAGCACCGCTCCTATTAGAGATTTTTGCAAGTTTTGCTTGTTTTCTTTATTAGAATACACCGTTCAACGATATTTGTCAAGCATTCTATTGTAGATTTTTGCAAGTTTTGCTGATTTTCTCTATTAGACGGTGCAAACGATGGATATATAAGACGAAAGGGTGTCCATATTGATGACACCCTTTTGTGAAATGCGTGCTGTTTATTCTCCGGCGTAGATGAACTTCCCCTTTTTGTCGCTTTTGACGATTCGGGGGTGTTCCTTGGTGGCGTTTTCCCGGAAGATGGCGCTGTAAAGTGTCTGTTCTGGAGTTTTCGCCCCGCTGGGTTGCCACAAACCCTTTTCTACGGCGAGAGCAACCAGTTCCCGGGTGTTGAGCGCAGTCCCCTCCGGTTCGCTTTGTAACGCCGTTACGACCACGTCAAACAGCGAGAGCTTCTTCTGTGGCTGATTTGCCGCACATTCCGGAGCAGGATTGGGAGCATCGTCTTCGCAGAAAGCGGCTTCATCCGGCACGGTCAAATGCACTACATGAAATTCCCGTCCGGCATCGTTGCGGACAAGGAAACTCCCATTTTCAACAGCGATAACTTCAACACTGATTTCATTACGACCGACTTTCGCAACTGCGCGAGTCCCGACTTCGATGTTTTCATTTGCCATATTTTACCTCCTTGTGGTTGGCTTGTTCATATATAAGCGTGCCTGGAGGAACATAGCAAGCGGAAACATCAACAATAATGCAACTATTTAAACAATAAGGAGTTTTATGCAAAAAGGCAAAAACAAATCTACAGAAAAAAACAGAAAAATCCAGACCACAACCGCCATTGAAGAGATCGCTCAAATTCTCTACGATGCAATAAAACGCTACGTCGCACTTCCTGCAGCAGTAAAAAACATTTGAATTTATCCGCATAGAGACTGGATATATCTCCGCATAAGTGCTTTATATATAGCAACCAACAAACGGAAAGGAAAATCATGCAAAATCAATCGACAGAAAATTCAGTCAGACGTCAGCTTCTGGCATTGGCACAGATGGACAAAGAGGAACTCATTTCAAAATGGCACGACCTCTTCGGGATAACTCCGCCGGAATACGGCACGCTCTTTATGCGGAAACGGCTGGCACATCGCATTCAGGAACTTTTCTACGGCGGACTGCCGGATATGCTGAAAACGCAAATGCTGTCGCAGAAAAAGTTACAGAAACGCAATGCCGG
>JAZRNP010000416.1:0-5902 GCA_045648225.1 Victivallaceae bacterium
ATGGTGTAAAAGGTCGCATAGAGCCGTCCTTTGTTGATAAACAACGCAAACGCCTGGTCGGAGTTGGTGATCAAACTCTGCCGTTTGGCGGTATCATCGGCACAGAAATCCAGATGCAGTTCAAAGCCGCTGTAGGGGTAGATCGTCGCCTGCGGAAAAGAAACATTGCTTCTGCCGTTGAACAGCCACGCATAAGAACCATCGTTTTCCCGGACAACTTCCGGAGCATTTTTCATATTGTCCGGGATGGATTTGGACATATATTTGAATGCGAGGTTGCCATGACCGTAGGATTCCGCAAAGTAGAAATTGTTGATCCAGGATGAGTTTCCTCCGAGCATTCCGAAACTGCGGTTTCCACCGGAATTTTTCACAGCAACGCCAGATTCCGGAGAGATCTCCAATTTTTCCACCGTCAGCAGATTGGCGTCGCAGCTCACTTTGACCGGGCGTTTGTCAAAAAAGTCAAAACTGGAAAAACTCACCTTTTTCCCGGAAGGTTTAAAAATCGTCACCGGCAGGCTGCGGAAAGTTTTGCGATCCTGATCGACCACTTCAATAAAGTAAACCGATTGCGGCAGTGCC
This sequence comes from Victivallaceae bacterium, assembly GCA_045648225.1. Lineage (GTDB taxonomy): Bacteria > Verrucomicrobiota > Lentisphaeria > Victivallales > Victivallaceae > UBA1784. The sequence goes on from JAZRNP010000416.1 coordinate 586, forward strand.
GGATTGACCAGGATGGTGAATTCCGCAGTTTTGCTGTTGAGCGGTTCCGGTATGATATGCTGGATATCGGTATGGCGGATGATAAAGTGGGTGCCGATCCTGTCTCCGGCTGCGAAAATCTGTTTTTTGATGATGTCGGCAAGAGCCAGTCTGCCTTTGAAAATCTGAACTTCCGGTTTGCCGGGGATTACTCCGGTAAGGTCGATATCCAGTGCGGCTCTGTCCAGATCTTTTTTATTGACTGCCAGCTGCATTATGATTGAATTCATAAGGCCGGGAATCGTTCTTTTACCGGGAAAGTGCCAGCCGGAATTTCCGGTTACAGTACCGGAAAGTTTTCCGTTTTTACGGGTGAAACAGCGGGCATTGGGCGCATTGACGACCTTGATATCTCCTTTTATCCGGAGATTTTTGTAGGCAAATCCGCCGGCGATGATGGAAAATACCGCCTGTTCATCGCTTTCCAGAGCGGTGTTTGCCGGATTGTGCTGGTAGATGTGATCTCCGCTGTCGACCACTTCTACACTGTGAAGCGGAACCGGACTGCTGACTCGTCCATGCAATTTGACCATGCCTTCCGGAGTTGTTCCGGTGATTTTGAGTTCAGCCTGGCAGGGAGAAAGGTCTCGCAGAGGCTGCTTGACCCATTTGTTGTCGGCATTCCAGTTGGCCCGTAATTCGACCGGGGTGAAGCCGGAGGCAAAAACTTTTCCGTCTACGGCAAGTTCCGGGATGAGCAGGTGATGATCGAGACAAGCTGCGGCTTTGAGGTTGAAGCGGATAGTGTCGAGCTTATTGTCTGCCAGTTTGCCGCTGAATTTTTTCACAATTTTACCCGTGGCATCTTTTACCGTCAATTGAATGTCATAAATTTTCCCTTTGCTTTCGGCTTCGGGGACATTGACTAGTTCAAATTCGACCGTTTCTCCGGCAACCAGAATTTTGCGGTAGGAGAGGATCAGATTGGGAACATTGCCATCATCACCCTTTTGCCGGGGGAAAAGTTTTCCCTTGGCAACTCCGGAAAAGTAGCGCATGATCCGCTGGGTGGAAAATGAGTTGTACAATGTCGGACGGAAACTGGTGTTTTCATTCTGTTCATCCCATTCGACCAGATTGACCACATCCGCCCGGGCGGCAACCGCACTGCCGACACTGCCGCGGAGCATGGAAGTTCCACCGCAATTGTAGGTGAAAGTACCCTTTGCATAGAAGTTTTCGTGTCCGACTTTGGTACCCCAGGCGAGGATCTTGCCTTTGAATTCATCTTCGGCAAGGATGCCGGTCAACAGCGGAATCATCACATTTTTGTCGAAATCGTCATCATAGCGTCGGTATTCGTCCAGCGGCGGATAGTTGTAGTAGTAACCGTCAACACAGCGCAGCCATTGGCGGATGATATCAGCAAGGCGGCGGACATTTCCGGCCGTGAGCCGGCCGTTTCCGGTGGTGATATCCCGCGGGAGCAGGTGCATCGGTACGATCAGGATCTTATCGCCGAATTTTCCGGTCATTTTCTTTTTGAACTCCTGCCAGTAAGCAGGATCGCTGTCGCCGGGATAGCTGGTCAGCAGCAGTTTGCCGTTGATCCGGTAACTTTGCGGGCTGTCCAACGCCTGTTTGACCAATGCGAAATTGTTATTCCAGTCGACTTTGAGTTTGTATTTGGGAGAGACCATCTCCGGCAATACAAAGAGTTTGCGATCTTTCTGTGCCGCGACCCGGTACAAATCGGTGCGTCCTTTGGTCATAGGAAAAAAGGCGAATCCGTCCAGTTTGTAAAGATCGGTCACCACATGGTACATGGTTTTCCACGCTCCGTCATGGATAAATGAACCGGTGTCGCTTTTGCGCAGCGTGCTGTCCTGAAACAGGGGGCGGTCCACCCAGCGGTGCAGATAATCGTTGCGTTCAAGACCGTATTTGAGCTGTCCTCTGGCAAAGAACGCAGTCCGGCCGCTTGCCGGTTGAAATGCTTTCCCCTTTCGGGCAAATTCCTGAAGCAGTTTTCTGGCTTCGGCATCCGGTTTCGGTGCGGCAAAAAGCGGAAATGCCGCAGCGATTGCGGCAACAGTATAGAAAAATTTATTCATTTTACACTCCGTAAAAGTGGGAAATTACTCCGGATCGGGCCAGTTTTCGTTATTGGCTTTGAGCGAGATGTCGATTTTTTTGTAAGATGGTTTGTCATAAATATTGGCTTTGGCAGTATCCCACCAGTCCATACGGCCGGTATAAGTTTCAAGATGGCCATCTGCGTGAACCGCATTGAAGGCATTGTTTTTCTGATGCCGGATATCGATTCGATTATAGTCTTTGTTCGCCAACAGGCGGCTTTCCCAAAAACTGCCGCGATCGATGTTGTAAATTTCAGAATCGACAAAAGAGATGAAAAATGCAGGACGTTTCATACGGACGATTTTACGGGCTTCGCTCGGCAGGAGTCCCTGTACCCGGCGGTTGATCGCGTAACTCCACGGACTGACCACGCTGGTGCTGCGGTAACCGATGCCGTTCTCCAAACGGGACGGACAACGGTTAACTGAAGAACTGCTGAACCACTGAGGGATAGTTGCAGTTGTTTTTCCGGTGATATAGTACTGCATCCAGGCATCTTCCCGGCACCAGTATTGATAAGCGGTACCGTTTGGCCCCTTGGTTTTTTGCGGCATCATAAAGCCATCCATCTGGTCGATGTAACCCTGTGATGCCATGCCGATCTGTTTCAAATTATTGGCACAGGAGGCACTGCGGCCGCGTTCACGGGCACTCTGCAGAGCGGGCAGCAGCATTGCCGCCAATATTGCGATAATGGCGATCACCACCAGCAGTTCGATAAGGGTGAAACGGGATGTGCGGCGTTGAGTTGAAAAGCATCTGTTCATTTTTTACCTGTATTGATGTTTGATACAATTAAATTTGTCATAATGTAACACTTTTTGGGATTCTTTGCAATATCAAAAATGATATAAAAATCGCCTGAAATGACAATTGTTTTTGAAAACTGATTTGCTAAATTGCCATACCGGAAGTATAGTATTTCAGCTGCAACCAGAAGGAGATGGGGAATGAATCGTTTTTTTGATCTGTGCCGGGAGTTTCAGGATTACGGCTCTTCCGGTAAAGGTGCCGCCCTGGAATTGCCGGTGCTGCCGCAGGAATTGCGTTTTTACTTCCGGGAGATGGAAAGCTACAACAACTGGGATATCCCTTTCTGTCACGGGAAATATATTTTTGTCTACATGCTTTCCGGCAACCGGACAGTCAATATCGACGATTGTTCATTTTTTCTGGAAAAAGGCGACATCATTCTGATCCCGCCCTTTGCCCGGCACGTTTTTTGCGGTGAAAAACTGCCGTTTCAATCTCTGATGGCGGCGTTTACCATCCCGGAAAAAGATGACCGGCTCCAATTCATCTGCAAACGGAAATTCCATTTCAGGTGCCATGAATTGAAAAATCTGGAGATGGCCGCCAAATGCTTCCACCGGTGGAAACACGGAGAACTTTTTGCCGGGGAAGAGGCGGTCTGTTACTTCGCATTACTTTTGCGGCAGCTGCAGAATATGGTTCTGCCGGTGATGAGTTCCAATAAAATATTTGATCACGATTATCCGCTGTTGAGCCGGATCGTGGAGTATCTTTCCGCCAACCGGGATCACCATGTCACTTTGAAAGAGTTATCAACAGCATTGCATGTTTCCGGCAGCACCATCCGCCAGACCTTTCAGAAAAAAATGAAACGCTCCATCGGCCACTATCAGTTGATCCAACGGTTGAATCTGGGGTGCGAATTGTTGAAGTCCACCGATTTGAGCATCGCCGAGATCGCATTTAAAGTCGGTTTTGCCCTGCCCAACAGTTTTCTGCGGGCGCTCAAGCGCGAAACCGGGCTGACCCCAAGCGCGCTCCGTGCAAAATATTGGAAAATACCGCAATAAAGGTAAAAAATCGACCGCCAATCTTGAAAAGCTCCTTTGAAGTGCTATTTTATACCGGTCAAATTTATCAATTATTTGGGGAGATCGTTTTATGTCAGCAGAAAATTCTGCAACTTTGCAGTTGGCCCGTCAGGAACTTGAGCGTTTCGGGATTCCGGCTGAGTTGCTGATTGAGGCTGCGCTGCCCTCTTTTGAAATCCGGGTGGTCAACCGCAGCTGGCAGATCGCCGCCCCGAGCGAGGTCGAACTGCTCTATGGAGTGTACGATTGCGCCGAAAGATTTTTCGGTTGGGATTTTTTTGAACCCGGCAACGACTGTTTTCATGCGGATGCAGTACTGCCGATGCCGCCGGACGGAATCGTGGTCCCGGCAGTTGTGCCCCGGCTTAAACGGTGCGGATTCATTCAGGAGTTCCCTTTTGATGACAATGCTGCAAGCACTTTTGACTGGATGGCAAAAAATAAACTTAATTACCTGATGGTCTGGATGAAATATTATGACCGGTTGAGCGATGAACTCAAAGAGTATGCCGGTATCAGAGGGATCATCATCGAGAGCGGACATCACAATTTCGACTACCTCATCCCTCCGGAAAAATACCGCAAAGATCATCCGGAATTTTTCGCTCAGACCGCCGAAAACAAACGCCGTCAGCTCGCCGGAATGCCCGAGGTTTCCCGTCAGCTGTGTGTCACCAATGCCGAACTGCGTTCAGAACTGGTGAAAAATCTTCTGCACTACCAGCAGCTTCATCCCGAAGTAAAATATCTTGCCCTCAATCCCAATGACGGTTTCGGCTGGTGCGAATGTGAAAACTGTTCAAAATTTTATGATAAAAACAAAATGGGGGACTTTTACAGCGTTTCTGAACACGTCTACAAAGCCGATGTGATCTATCATGATCTGCTGCGTGAAGTGTCGGCAGAATTGCAAAAGGTCCGTCCGGATATCCAGTTGACTTTCTGCGCCTATATCAACTACTGTTATCCGACCAAAGATATGTATCTGGATGAAGGTCTGACGGTGGCGTTTGCCAACTACTGGCGCTGCATCAATCACAAGATCAATGATCCGGAATGCCCGGTCAACTCACGCTACGCTTCTGACATCGAAGCATGGTGCAAAGTCAAACGCGGCGGTAAAGTCATGATCTACGAATATTTTATGGGCGTAAACTTTTATCTGTCGCTGCCGATGATCCACACCGCCAAGATCTTTGACGAAGTAACCTATTACAAGCAGATCGGCGTGGATGGTATTATCACCCAGTTCCATCTTACCCACTGGAGCGTTTACGGCATAAATTACTACACCATGGCGAATGCTCTTTACAACAAAAAACGCCCAGCGGTATTGAAAAAAATGTATTATGCCT